>JALSQP010000091.1 GCA_026985375.1 Desulfurococcales archaeon
CCGTGGTTAGGTTCGTGATAAGACATGTTGGGCCACTCAGGATGGTCCTCATATCGGACTCAATATGTGCAGCGGGTCTTCCAGATGGAACATATGAGTTGGGCGGATTAAGGGTAATCGTTAAGAATGGTGTTCCAAGGCTTGCCGACACTGGTGCCCTGGCTGGTAGTACATTGACCTTGGACCGTGCTGTAAGGAATGTACATAGCCTAGGCTTTGGCTTAAGAGAAACACTGGTTATGGCCAGCTATACGCCGGCGGCATCGATCAATGCTCTCTACAGGGACAAAGTAGGGTTGTTGGCTCCAGGTTTTAAGGCAGACATGGTATTTCTTGATGATTCACTCAATGTTGTTAGGACAATGATTGCTGGAGAAATAGTTTATGAGAAGAGCTAAGCTGTTTTTCCTGTCTCTATAACTTTTTTCAGCCACCTACCACTCCTTATCCATGCCAGTGAAACTATTCCGGCAACTATATTGCTTATGGACATACCGATGTATATGCCTTTACTGCCGAGTCCGAGCATTAGGGCTAACAGGTAGCTTAGACCTACTCTTAGAATCCACAGCCTCACAATAGATATTATCGCGAATGCCCTAGTATGTCCAGAGCCGTTAGCTATTGCTCCCGCTACGAAGAATAATCCAAAGAACGGTATGCTCCACACGAATATGCTTATAAGCAGGGAACCCTCAACTATAACCATTGGGTCATTAATAAATATGGATACAAGACCTTCACGGAAGAAGTAGATCAGGATGCCACCGATTACTAGGCTTGAAAATACGAGTAGTAAACCCTTCTCTGATATCTTCTTAGCTCTATCATATTTCTCCGCACCAATGTTTTGTCCGATCATGATCGATACGGCTCTACTGATTGATCCAACGAACGCCGTCAGGATGTCTATGATCCTAATCGCTACGCCATAGGCTGCTACAACCACACTACCAAACATACTTACGAGACTCATCATGATAGTGAATCCCAGGGCATTGCTGCTCTGCTGTATTGCTAGTGGTGTACCTATGCGAGATATTTTCTTGATCCACCACTTCTCTATACGCATGTATTTCAGCTCTATCTTCACTCCCCTGATCCCTTTTGCGAGGAAGTATCCACCGATGATGCTTAGAAGAGATCTTGAAAGTATTGTCGCGACAGCCGCACCTACAACACCTAGTCGGGGAGCGCCAAGTAGCCCAAATATTAGGATGGGGTCAAGGATCATGTTGGCTATACTAGATATTATGCTCAGCATTGTGGGGGTCCTGGTGTCTCCCATGCTATTTGCTATAATCATATATGCGAAACCCAGGAAAACAAGGGGGATACCAATGAAAATTGTTCTCGTGTATTGTACGGCTAATGGATATATGTTTTCGGGAACATGCATCCATGAGAGAAAATATGTGCTACCAATATATCCTACTAGACTGAACGACACAGCTAAGACAAGTGCGAATCCGACGAACATGCTCGCGGATTTTTTAACCATTACTTCGTCTCCTGCACCATGATACTGGCTTATTAGGCTTATCGCTGCATTCATATAGCCTAAGCCTATTGAGTAGACAAGCATTATCAATGGCCAAGAGACCGTGGGTGCTCCAAAAGCGTATCGGCCGAGGCGCCCTAGCCAGAGTGCGTCAACTAGATTGTAGGATATATTCACTAGGTTTGCCAGGAAGACAGGCCAAGCTAGCCAGAGGATTGTATGCAGTATTGGTGCCTCTAGTATTCTCTGTCTGAAAATCCTCGTCCTAGCATCCATTGGTAGCACCAATAATACGGCGTTATATAGAGCGTCGTCAACCTGGTCGAAAAATATGGTTCATGAATCCTAATAATAGTGTCCCTATAATTGATGGGTACCCATAATAAATTTGATAAATTGTTCAAAACATAGCAAGAAGTGTACCTATCCCTATTACGGGGTGATATCTTTCATGAGCTATAGAACAGATAAGGATAAGCTCTTCCAAACCCTCAAGAAGCTGACCGACGTACCATCACCATCTGGGTTCGAGGACAAAATACGGGAAGTAGTGATCGGGGAGCTGAAGCCATATGCCGACAAGATATGGGTAGATAGCATGGGGAACGTGATCGCCCTAAAGAAGGGGGTCGGAGAAGGAAAAATAATGCTTGCCGCACACATGGACGAGATAGCTCTCATGGTGAAAGCTGTCGATAAGAACGGATTCATAAGATTCGTACCCATAGGGGGCTGGTCTCCTAGAATACTTCCAGGCCAGAGAGTCGTAATAGTGACTCTAGACGGTAAAATGATCAGAGGAGTGATTGGTAGCAAGCCTCCGCATATCATGAAGCCCGAGGAGCAGAACAAGGTTATCCCGATACACGAGCTATTCATAGACATCGGCGTAACAAGTAGGGAAGACGCCGAGAAGCTCGGAGTAACCACTGGGAGCGTCATTGTAATGGATAGAGAGACCGTGAGGATAGGGAATGGCGACATAGTAACTGGTAGAGCACTGGACGATAAAATCGGGGTATCGGTAATGATTGAAGCATTTAAAGAGCTTGAGAATCCAGCAATAGATGTTTACGCCGTGGCCACGGTACAGGAAGAAGTGGGACTAAAGGGAGCAAGGACAGCCGCCTACAGCATTTCTCCTGACCTAGCTATAGCTCTCGACGTCACAGTAGCTTCAGACATACCAGGTGTGTCTGAGGAAGACTACGTGACGAGAGTCGGGAAGGGCCCGGCAATCAAGATAATGGATGGTAGAGCTGGGACAGGACAGATAGTGCCTAAACCAATAAGAGACTTGCTGATTAAGACTGCCAAGGAGGATAATATACCGTATCAGCTCGAAGTACTGCCTGGCGGAACAACTGATGCTGCGGCAATACAGTTGACTAAATCAGGTATTCCCGCTGGTACGGTGAGCATACCGACAAGATATCTGCATAGCCCTGTAGAGCTGTTGAGCCTTGAGGACAGCGTCAACGCGGTTCGATTGATCAACGGGTTCATTAAGAGGCTGAATAAAGACTGGATAAATAATGTCCTCAGACGTGAAGTCAAATAATGTTTTTATAGCACATCATATGCCTCTTTCTATAAACGGTAGATAATCTTGAGGAAAAACACTGAACACAGGATCGTATTCGCGTCACTTATCGCGATTGGTCTAATAATCAGGTTTGTTCTAGCCCCATTTACCACTGGGAGCGATATAGCCCAGTTCGCTGGTTTCGCAAACACTTTTCTGAGACACGGCATCTGCTTCTACAAGTACAGCGGCTCTGCTTCCTTCATCGTCGAGAACTGGCCCTATAATTGGCCTTATGTATATGGTTCACCACTCATATTGTTTCTCGGCTTACTCCGTCTATTTGTTCCTGACAAGGTGATCCATTATTTCGACACATTAGGTCATTATTACGTCTATGTACCCATGGATTGGATCATAGCTTGCAAGGCATTATTCATATTATTTGATGCCTTGTCAGCAATCATGATATATCTGATAGTAAAGAGGATCGCAGGCAGTGGCAGTAAGGCATTGCTCGGTATGTCTATCTACTATTTCAACCCTATGACAATCTATGTGTCGTCTATATATGGCATGTTCGACCCGATACCGTTCTTCTTCCTGTTAGCATCACTATACCTCATTATTAATAACAAGAGAATTATGGGCGTCCTTTCTATGGGATTATCACTGGTAATTAAGCAAACAATGTTGTTCCCAACGATCTACTACTTATTATATACTCTTCGAAGCGGCGGCATAAAGAGACTCGCTACGGATACAGTTCTAATAATTCTTCCTGGACTAGTTTTCATGGCTCCTTTCATGCTTTGTCCAGGATCGATAAATGTTTTTCTCGAAAGTCTGAAGTCAGTGAGTACCCCGGCATATACTTACCCGATATCATATAGTTTCAACGGGTTCTCGAGCCTGGCCACGTATCTAAATAGCGTATATGGTTCCGACACATTGTGGGTTATGAAAGACTGGTTCATCCCGGCACTAGCGCTGACCCTGATCTATGTCGTCGTGCTTGCGTGGAGGGGAGGTGATCCGCTATTATCGGTTGTCATAGGTTATCTAATATACATCGCGACCTATTGGAGGGTTAATGCACAGTACTTGTTACCTGCAGTTGGGGTTCTGGCTATAGCTCTTTTTCATCCTGCAATAAGCGGTAAAACAAGAATAGCTGTGGGGACATCGATATTCCTTATTGGATTCTGGCCCATCATGTTCCCGACGAGCTGGTGGGCACATGTACATATAAGGAACCCCAACATGTTTATCTGGAGGCTTTTAGACTTCTTGAGCTTGATGATTTTTGATCGTCTATACTATGTCTGCTACAGTATTCTATTAACATTAACACTTTATGTTTCCATAATCACATTAATATCTAGAATGCATAGAAGTATTATGTAGGTATTGTTTCACCATAACTGGTGGTGCCGCTCTTGTCAACAGACACTCTCAAGAAGATCATAGAGGATACATTGATGCAAATGATATCTTCAGGAGGTGCTATGGCTGGTATTGCTGGACTACTGTGGGGTCTGAGAGAAGAAATTTTCATAAAAACAATTACGCAGAGAGCACCACTCATCACTGATGGTATCTACATAGGTGTTGATCCGGCGCGGCTATCCTCCATGAACATAGATATGAGGGCTCATCTACTCTATCATGTCGGTCTACACATGCTGGATGGTGATCCACCGATTATCTATGGGCGTGGAATATATAGTGGACTGGCCGAGGCGGTAATAGATCCCTATCTCAGGTATGGAGAAGTGGAAGAGCTCGTCGACTACTTTGTCAAAAAGATCAAAAAGGAAACAGGCCTATTAGTCTATGCTGATGAGTTCGACCCGTACCTTGAAGACCCGGGCATACTCTATGGTGTACTCAAGTCGCTTTGCCTTAGGAACAAAGTTGATCCAAACAATATTTTTGATTTAGAGCGGCACGTTGTTCCACCCGGGAGTATCTGGGGGAAAGGTCTGGACGGTAAAACGAAAAACCCGCCTGAAAACCCATATGTTGTCGCTGTGAACAGGTCTAGGCGTATGATATCCGACCTTAGGCGGAACGCTGATACACAATCCTTATTTCTCGTCGAGAACCTTCCATCAACGAGAAGGCCTAAGAAAACATGGATTGACAGGATCAGAGACATAGTCGCGAGTCTTTCAGGCGAGAAAGCAAGCTTGGTACTAGTTATTGATCTCCCAGGCGTGACCGAGGAAGAAGCAGAGATATTCACGGATACTATGAAGGCTATGGTTGGTGAGGCAAGCTATAGCCTTGATATTATTAGAACGATGTGTGTAGCAGATACGATATGTACATCGTATGTCGGCTTAACGCCTAAATATAGAGAGATAAATGAGAAGTGCCGAAGATCGGGAGAAACGCTGATGGCGGAGCCCCTAAGACTAGTAAAGTCGATGACTTTCGAAGCAGCCATAATATTTACTGATGGATACTGGGGAGATGAATACGAGGAAGAGCTGCTCAAAGACGCTAAAAGCATACGCGCTAAGTTTAGAAAACCGGTAAAGAAGGGATTCCTTATTAGGAGAGTACTACCCCGTACAGTAGATACTATTGTTGTAACGACCGGGCTAGAACCCGGGGGATTGAAAGATGCCGGATGGGAAATATTATTCTTCTATGAAGGCATGTATAATGGGTTGAGAGAAATTTTCATAAGACGCTAGTGGATTGCATTTCTTCTTCACGTAGTAACATTATTCATTGCATCTAGACTATATTATCCAATAAACATAATTCCTATGGGTAGGTGGAGACTTTGCTCAAGGCGGTAACATTCGATGTATGGAATACTCTCCTAAGACTAGATGTTATGAGAGAACGGATGGCCGAGGGAACAGCTGAGGTAGTGGGACGAGATCCTATAGAGGTGAGGCTCGTCGTTGAGGAATTAGTACGGGATATTAAGGCTAAGAGGCAGAGACTCGAAGTAACAGATCCTCTGAAAGCCTCGTGGGAACTGCTCGCCGAAAGGCTGGAGTGCAGAATAAATGATATCAAGAACGGGGTCGCACGAGGACTACTTAGAGTCCTAGAGGATCCAGAGCCTCTCTTGTTCCCAGATACACTAGGTGTTATCAGGTCTCTAAGAGACGAGATGGAGAAACTAGCAGTCATAGGCAATGTCCTTCTATGGCCTGGAAGCTATACTAGAGCAATACTCGAGAAGCTCGGTATAGCTGAGTACATGGACCTAATAATATTCGCGGACGAGGCAGGCGTTATGAAGCCTGAGCGGAGGCTCTTCTTGAACGTTCTAAAAGAACTTGGGGTAGAGCCGCCCGAGGCAATACATGTAGGCGACGGGATAGTAGAGGATCTTGGCGGAGCACTCTCTTCTGGGATGAAAGCGGCGATAATAAGACCTGAGGTCAGGAAGACAACTATCATCAAGGAGCTGGGAATAGCGATCATACCAGATATTGGCTCTCTTCCTAGAGTCATCTACATTCTTAACAGGTGATCCGCACCCGATATATGTGTCCAACCACTAGTTTTTATATGGGGACAAATAGTATGCAGCCATTGATTAAATCATATATTTTCGGAAAAATAGCCGTGGACGACAAGACATTCTCCAGTGACATAATCATACTTCCGGGTAAGATAATTGACAATTGGTGGAGGAAAGAAGGCCATAATCTTCAACTTGACGATCTAAAAGATGTGGAGGATGCGATGGTCGACGCGGTAGTTATCGGGACAGGATATTATGGATTAATGCGTGTCGATAAAGAAGTGATCGAATACTTCAAGCAGAAGGGTATGGAAGTATATATGGCTGAGACAGGGAAGGCTGTCGAGAAATACAATGAACTGGTCAGGAAGGGTAAGAAGATTATTGGATTATTCCACCTGACCTGCTAGCGTTTCCCCGCTCACGGTACTTTTAGTTAGTTTTAATTATTTTTAATTCTGTCAGCGGGGTTAGCCCTTGGTGCGGGATCACCAGCTTCACCCGCACCTCATGGGGGTCGGTCGAACCCAACGCCACAGGGCCCCCATCTGAGGAGAGATACTTTAAACCTATATTTATTGCTCCGATCACATCTCTGTCTAGGACTAATCCATTATCTAGTCTTGCTGGTTTAAACTGAACCCTGATTACTCTTAGTCCTCTTTATTCCTCTCGCTGCAAAGCGGATCATCGGGGGAGTGAACCCACGAATGGGTTTACCCGTAAATGTGTCTATGGTGGAAGTATATACTTCCGATACCTCAATTGCATGTAATGGCTTACTGTTTAGTACTTCTACGAGGGTTGAAACGCTCTACAGTTGAATCCTATGCCTCTGGCTACTCTTCCTATTCTTTTCCACCAGCTTCTTCTTACCTCTATGTACATTACCGATAATTATAATAGCGTTGTTGCGCACCGCTAGTTCTTCAATGATTCTAGCTGTCTTATAGATTACGTTCATTTTTCTCTCTTTTTCCCCAAGCTTCTTGAGAGCCCTCTTAATTCTTCTAGTCTTCGTGGATTTGCCTGTTGATATCCTTCTTCTCTCAGGATATGTTATAACCAGTCTACCGAGACCAGTTTCGATCCTGTATACTTAACATAGTTTTCTCTCCTTGGACACAGCTAATGTAACATTATTCTCGTTAACATCAACAGCTACAATATTACTGGGATTATATATGACTTCAAAGTTGTTCTCAGGGATAAGTGGTATACGTTAAAACTAGAACGAACATAGAAAAGAATACCTTGAAAGGTTCAAGAGTCTTAGTTGGAAAGAGGTTCATATAAAGTACTGTAATGAGGAGCTCTACGTGAGCATAGTATTTAAAGTGAGGTATACTCCCTACACTCCAAGAGGTGTCTTAGCACTTGATGTTAATTTAAGGCATGTTGTAACTTACAATGGCTCAAGTATTAGAAGGTATAGGACGAGATTTATTGATGCCATTGAGTAAGAAAGCTAGAGCTGAAGAACTACAGAGGAAGTATCCTAAGAGATGGAGGTATAATGAGAGAATACTGAACAGAGGAAGGTGTCTGCATAAGAGAGCAAGAAATATAGTAATTGATTGGTGTAGGAAATTCGCAAAAGAAATAGTTCTAAAAGCAAAGAAACAGAACTACACTATTGTTCTAGAAAACCTAACACGCCTACACGAGAATACGAGTAAGAACAAAGACATTATTGTCTGGAAGTTAAGCATGTTCGCTTATAGGAAACTGGAAGAAGCAATAGTAAATAAGGCTATTGAATTCAATGTTCCTATAGCGTACATTAATCCATGGAACACATCATCTAGATGCCAAAGATGCTACGCAAAGCTTTCCTATAACTATAGGTTAGCGATATGTAGTAGATGCGGGTTCGTAGCTGATAGAGATAGAGTTGGAGCAGTGAATATCTGGCTAAGATACATATACGCATACGCAGGGATGCTTGGGTCATCCCTAAGTGTTCCTGCAATGAAGGATGAAACCAAACAGAGTGGGAGAACCATGTATGAGGGGATTGAAGCAAATAATTAGAAATATTCAAAAATAATTAAAAGCATCATTCAGACCTGAATCCATACTCTGGTCCGAAGAGCATTTGCACAATATATGAATCACTCTTTAAGTCTTTTATCCTCTTTGGCTTACATTTATCAATATTTTTATTTTTGTCCATAGGAAGGTCTCTGGGTCAGTCTTCCATTTCAGGTCATAGAAATTGGGGAGAGGTTTAGCTCTCTGAAGTTTCTCCAAGCTTAAATGGATACACCTATCCATCTCCCTGATCTTGGCTTTTCTATTGCTTAGGCTGGGAGACAATAGTTTTAATCGTGTGTTCTATTAGTGGGTCTATTATCTTGTATTGGTCTTCCTGTCTTTCTATTACTCCATACTTTACCAGCTTCTTTAATAGGTCTGTGAAGTTTTTGTCTGCTATCCGTGTTCTCGTCCTGTATTCTACGTAGGTTTTTATCTGGATCCAATGTGTTGCTCCACGTGTTATTGCTTCTAATATTGCTAGATATCTCCATCTTGATGGGGCTATGATCTTTTCAAGTTCTTCTATTACCAGCTTAGAGCCGGTCTCAAATACTTTTTCTAGGGCTCTTCTGTGGTTTAGTTTTGTACTCCACGATAGTAGCCGTAGAGTGTAAGCCATCCCGGTATTCCATCTAGCTTGTTGATAACTTCATCTATCTCATGATTGGCTATATTCATGCCTAGTTCATTGAATCCTCTCTTTAGGAACTCCCTACTTTGATTAGGAGTGAATTTTCTAAGCATGATCTATCGTACATATCTCCCGTAGAGGGGGGCTTTCGGATTATCTAGTTTTAGGAAGTCTCTAAGAATACCTACTTCGCTACCAGTTACTATTATTGTTAGGTTTTCTAGGTTATCATAGGCCCATGTAAAGATTCCATCATACCTGGTTGCACCCTAGAACCTCAGGTATTGTGCTTCATCAAAAGCTATAATGAACCTAGTGTTATGCTTCCCGGCCCAGCCATTGAATATCCTGAGAATACTTGTTACATCCACGTTTACAGACGGATTTACCTCAATACCTATACTGCTTAGGCGGAATGCCTTGGCTCGCCTCAGTAGATCCTTTATCTGGAACCCATGTTTCTCGAAGAACTCGAGGTTGCTGTGAAGAACCGGGCCATTTGTTCATAGAAATTACTCCTAGTAATATAGCCGTGTTCTTCGAAGATCTCACAAACATCAATTAATACATATGGATAACCAAACTCGTTGAGACACGCCCTTATTAAACTTGTCTTGCCGACTCTACGTACACCATAAATAATAATAGGTGGTTCTCAAAGCTTAAGGCTTTGTCTTAGTTCATCAATCTCTTTTTCTCAGTCAAACAAGTCTTTGAGCTACGTCTTTGGCCTTATATCAAATAGCATAATCTGGTACGCCTACTAGTTTATAAGGATTATCCTCTCATTACCAATAATACAATAATATCATTACACCATAATTTATTATCCTGAAAAACATTGCCTCGGGGCTCTCTGCTGATATGAGGAAAACTATCAGTATTGACGAGATAATAAGAGATATATATGTGTCGCCAAGCAAGCTGGCCATCAAGCTAGCTAGAAAATATAGGTATCTTCCCTATATGATTGAACGATATATCCGGGTTCTAGGCGTTAGAGAGACCACCAAGCTACTGGAGGCATTCGAGAAACCCCTCGCGCCCGTCATAAGGACAAACATAGTGCTTATCAAGCCAGAAAAGCTGACAGAAAGACTGGAAAACCTTGGGTTCAAACTAGAATCTATAACGTGGCTACCATACGCGTACAGAGTAGTAGGCGCCCCGGGATCACCAAGTATCGGTAGTACACACGAGTATTTAAAAGGGCTATACTACGTCCATAAGGATGCAGCAGCATTACTTCCCCCGGTTCTCTTGATCAATGATGATTATGAAGGCGATGTTCTTGATATGTGTGCAGCACCCGGTGGTAAAGCTACGCATTTAGCCCAGCTAATATATGGGCGGGGAAGGGTTATCGCCAACGATCTGGTCCTCTACAGGATAAAATCGCTTGTAGGCCACGTCATGAGGATGAGGCTTAACAACATCGATGTGACATGGGCAGACGCCCGTAAACTCCCCAGTATAATGAAGAGGAGATTCGAGAGAATACTTTTGGATGCCCCATGTAGTGGAGAGGGAACAATAATGTTTGATCCAGGCAGGAAGACTAGGACGACGATTAAGGATTTAGCCGTGATCGTTAAGCGTGAATTAGAGCTCCTCGTTGCCGCTCTAAATATGCTTGAGCCTGGCGGCATCCTCGCTTACTCTACCTGCAGTATAGCTCCTGAAGAGAATGAGTATGTGATCTACAGGTTAATGATGATCAGGGATGACTTCGAAATAGTTGAGCCGCGCAACAAACTATTTGAATGGTCTCCATGGCTTACCAGTTATAAGAACATGGATTACCCGGACGACTATATGAAATGCGTGAGGATATGGCCACACATACACGGAATGATGGGGTTCACCGTCTGCCTGCTTAGGAAGATTTAGCCTAGAGCTCTGAGGAACAAGCCTAGATCGTAGATGTTTCTGTAAATCTTCTTCCGTGGATCCCATCGTACAACCCCGATTACTTTGTAATCGCTACTATCGATAACAGCCAATGGATACTTCTTTGGCCCGTAGACTCTCTGTATGCTCACAGGGAGTAGATCATTACCGTAGAGGAAAGCCTTGACGCCTTTGTCCTGAGCTATCACGGCCGCCCTGTATCCATGTTCCATAT
>JALSQP010000092.1 GCA_026985375.1 Desulfurococcales archaeon
AGTATGTTGTTCTCAATGACCAGTCTAAGTTCATCTAGAGCAGCATATCGATTATACGTCTCGTCGTATGGTGTTCCTGCAGGACTATGAGCCATTATGCACGGGTTCTTAAGTATTACATCATCAGGGCCAGAAAAGGGGATTAGAATCATCCATTTACAATCCTGGCACAGCACGGGATATTTTCCTATTACCTTCATAATTGATGGGCACTCGATTTTATCTCCATACCTATAATTCACACCGATTCCAAACCCTATTCCCATGAAAAAGAACGGAGATGTTATAGTTCGTGTACTACTGTCCACTCCATAAATCGGTATGAAAGTATTATGTTTGCGGAAACTATCTACATCAATTATTTCAATTATATTATCTTCCATGACCTGTATCTTATTATCATCAACGTACTCGATCCTCGCCTCAAATAGAGGTTGGGCTGTTTCTGACTCGTCAACAATGCGTGTCATCCGCTTATCTCTTTTTACCAGGCTTATTAGATCCTTTGCTATCCCGCTAAACATTTCGGTATCCATGGGTATCCCTAAAATCAATCAAATCAAGGTATCCCTATATATTCTGGCAGTGTTAATCATTTCTCAGATACGGTGTATTTGAGGATGCAGATAATCAGGACTATTAAGTTAGCAGGTGCAATATTCATAGTTTCATCATTAATAGTTGCATTCTATCTAGGCTCAATGCTAGTCAACGACTATATGCCGTCAATATCTGGTATTGTCAATCTTAAAGTGAGCTATAGAATTCTTTCGGCACTCCTCTATAATCAAAATAGTTCAAAACTATACTTCGAAATGATTGTGGTTCTCAGCCCTGGTCTCAAACTGAATAATACAAGACTTATGATCGGGGGTTATGTATACAATTGTCGGTTGAATGGCACCAACAATTATTTCTGTTATGTAAATATATCATCGGAGGAAGTCTCGGGATCATCGAGGATCATATTTAGCGGAAGGCATGTAGGGTTGATTTCTTATAGTATTAAGAAAAATCTTACATGTATAAATAATATCCTTGATGTGGTGACACCAAGTGTTTCAAATATATACTGTATATCGACCGATAATCATACGAAATATCTTCTCATCGAGATAAGTTCAAAATACTATTATGCTGGAAGTTTCAAGGTGAAATTCATATATACAAACTCGACGTTAACTAAGGAGTTTAATATGACGATCAGGCCCAATACAACGGCTGTTCTCAAAATAAAAAGTGTTTACACTGGTGAACTAATTAAGATCGTACTCTACTATCCGTTCAACTACACTAAGACATATGTGGTGGTGAAAAAATGAGGAAAACATTTAGAAATTCTATTTTATTCTTGTTAATATCACTGATTATTGTTGTATTATTACCATTAATAGCACTGGACTTTCCATTGATAACGGGGCTTGTAAACTTCTCTGCCCTATTTTTCCAAGTAATCATGTTCACGTTTATGATTGCGTCCTTTCTTATTATGTCATCAATTGTAATTTACAGGGTAAGGAGTGTATTTGTTGAAATAATTCTAGCAGTAATCATAATGGTGCTTGGTATTGTGCGCGTGTTTATTGATCCTTTTGTCAGATACTCTATTGTAATAGACGGTCTTCATGCATATATCAATAATGATGTCGTGGTTGATGTGCTCCTATTGGTGATCATACTTTTTTATACAGGCTATATCTTATTAGACGTTACTAGAATTATTGAGAAAAGAAGCCTCGAGACCATATATAGGAGACGCAGAGAGATTGAACACTATATGAGAGAAAACTAGCGGTGAACAATTTTGACTAGGTATCCTAGGGTATTTGTAGGAGGAGATTGGGACGCTGACGGAGTGGTGGCAGCAGCGCTGCTTGTTTACTCGCAGGAGAAACTCGGTAAGTACCCTATTGGGTTCAAGGCGATCGTTGATAGGAGACCTGTTGATCCTGAGAGGTTAAAGTTCATATTAAACGATATGCGTGCAGACTATGATCTAATGGTCTTGTTAGATATCCCTTATACAAAATATATTCCGAACATTTTAAAGCTCCTGAAGAGCCATTTTGGTGTCAAAAAGATAATCTACATAGATCATCATCTGTCAACGATCTCAAATGTCAAGAATCTGGAGAGTGTAATAGATGAGGTCATAGTAGACCACAAGATGCCTACAGCTGCAATAGTAGAGAAAATGCTGAGAGAACACGGCATCGAGCCACATGCTAGGCTGAGAAGCTTCGTAGAAGTAGTGAAATACATGGACAGTGGAAGGAGAGTGCCTCAGAAGTATATGAAATTATTTGAAATGGCGTCTCTCTTCAGCAAAGCGTTAACGGTTATGCGTGATGAGAAGGTATGGGTGAAGATCGTCAACTGGCTAGCGACGCCGGCCGCTCTACCTATGCCTTTGGATCAAAAAATACTTAGCAAGGTTAGAGAGGCGATTGCTAAGCGTGATCAAGAGATAAGGGATATGGCTATAGATCTTGCTATGTCTGCGGAGAAGATTGGCGAGATCAGGTTTATTGATGCAAGGAGCAAGTGGAAGCATCGTGGGGGTACCGCTCTAGCGTCGAAAATAGCCTCAATCGTTAAGAGCCCTGTAGCACTTCTTGTGACTACTCGTAAAAACTATAGCTTGCTGATCATAAAAGCGTCTGGTGGTAAGGCTTATAGAATAGCGAAGTATCTAGTGGCCGAGGGCTTGGGACATGATATTGCTGGTCATCCTAACCTTGCAATTGTA
>JALSQP010000093.1 GCA_026985375.1 Desulfurococcales archaeon
AAGAGCCCCCTTCACAAACGCTTGCTCTTCCGGTGGTACGAGTTGCGTTGACGCCCATATAATACTTGTTGTTTTATGTTGCTGGGTTGTGTAGTAATAGTAACCTACACCTGCTATTATTGCCGCGATAATGATTACGATAATGGCGATTGCAATCGACTTGGATATGGCACGACTGAGCCTAGGAGTATATATTCTATGCATAATATGAACCTCTCTAGTATGGACTTGTTATTTATGTCTTAGTCAAAATAATATATAAATTTTAATAACAAAAACTTATATATATACTTAATAAACATTTCTATATAATATTTTAACTATTTCTCATTCATTTAAACAAACAAAACAAAAGCCATTATAATATAATGAATAGAAATATCTAGCTTATGAAATTATCAATGAACCCGGTCTTGCTTCATCCATAATCAGAGTATATACATGAGATCGCCTATACCTCTCGAGTATCTTAGCTGAACTTCTATTGCTACGTATCATGAAAGACTTCCTTCCACACATGCATTGGATGAAGTCAGTATAATCATGTCCACATAAGGTTTTACCAATTGCTATTGTCTTGATATCTTTACCGAAGATCAGGAGAGTTATCATATTTTTGAGCAAATAGTACAGCAGTATCATAAGCGGGTTTATTATAGCTTTGGAATAAAGATATTGATACTCTAGTGTTCTTTATATTCTTGTCTAAAAATATATCTCTGTAATCCTCGCCCTTAAAGAGAAAGATGTAATCGTTATTCTTCGTGATTATGTAGAGATAGCCGCTTAAAGACTTTAATCCTATTAGGATCTATGACTACTGGTATATCTTTTAATGCATGTATGACCGATTTGAAATATTCTCCAATAATGGTTAATTACTCTGGCACAATTCTTAGAGGCAGAAGCTCTAATGTCTCCTTCGAACGAAGTTGCGTATTTATAGAATAATAGAATAATTGGAAATATTCAGCCGGTGATGCGGTTCACGCCTACCCCATAATTCCTCTTATATCGTCATTATTGTATTTATCTAAAATTGATATAACGTGGCTAACTCAGTATATTGGCTTCATTATACATGGTCTTCAACACAACATTAGAACCAATAAACCTTCCAATATAGATCTTGGCCTTGTAGCCATTCAATCCACATAACATTGCTCGACTTCTTAATTTATTAATTGTCTCGACGAGTAGACGTTGATACTAAATAATACATCTACACTAATACTTGTTCTGTAAACTTCAATACTATATGTTTGGGCAAAGTATGCTGTAATACCTGACCATATCCGCCGAACAACACCTTATAGGGTTCTTTCCATTAAAGAAACTATATCCAACATATTATTTATGATCTAATATACGTACCTATGATCCTCCCAGATTATAACTGTACGATCATTTACAGATCTTGGATTGAACATCAGCGAGTATGCACCCATGTGGTACGTAGCTTTATTGTCCCTATCCCCATAGAATTTCAGCCTAATACTTTATATCTAGAGCTCATAAATTATATTCATTGTATATCCGTGTAGATGATATTTTGGCGAGAAATCAATGATTATTTTTCCATGTCTGAATGATCTAAGATCCCTAGCGTATATCCCAGTAAATGACGAGTATCCATTCGTTGGCAGGGCTCCATTAACGTTCGCGGTTATACTGCTTCCCTCTACACAAATTCTCTTTCCAGAACTAAGTCCACGTCCACTCATGTTGATCATGGTTAGGCGGCAATGATAGTTCTTTACATCAATATATAGATTCCTGAAAACTATTTTTGATGCATTGTATATTGTTACCCCTATGATTGATATCCTGTAAAGTTAAGCCTTGTGGATCCAGATACTATAAGCGTTCAACCGTCACTGTTTATCTCAATCGTCGAGTTTAAAGTTAGTTGGAAGAAGAACAATCTTGGCTCTAGTTCGATCATTGCTTGGATCGCTTGACGGAGTATGGGTCTTCCTCTTGGAGGTTGATCAGGTATGATTGCTTGAACAATAGTTGTTATGCTTTATATTATTACTACACCTACTTTTAATTTTCATAGCTCCAGATCCACCGATGCTGATTTGTCTAAAATAGAGCATTTCTTTAAAAAGTTAATGTATGAGATATACATGACTTCTAAGTATAGCAAAAACAGGTGATCATTCGGTCATATTATTTCTTCCACAAATCTCGTTCAACTCTTTTCTGAGGATGCTCAGTTCATCTAGTATATATTTTAATTGTCCGACACTGGCAAGATCAGCCTGTATTTTATTGAATTCTTGGTTAGCCTCACTGCATTTCTTATTATCGATGAGGATCCTTGCTCTAATTATTCTGGCCCATATAGCGATTTCATGCTCAACATGTGTTCCGGGTTTTGATCTCAATATTTGATCGATGAATTCTTCTGTTTCCTTATATTTTTTCTTTCTATACAGTATTGATGCCATTATTAGCTTTGACATGTTTATTATGTATGGCTCATTGGTCTTCTTTGTGAGGTTGAGAGCTTGGAGTGCATGTAGTCGAGCTTCTGCCAAATTATTTTTGAGCATATAGATGTTTGCTATTCTTGTATGTATCAGTGTTTTTATCTTGGCTTTCTGTTCTTCATTCAGATGTTCTGCCTGTTTGAGGAGCTCTCTATACTTTTTTAATGCGTCTTCTATTCTTCCCTTCGTCTCTAAGTTCTGTATTATTTTGTTTAGTTTGTATTCGAGGATCTTTGCTTTTACCTTG
>JALSQP010000094.1 GCA_026985375.1 Desulfurococcales archaeon
ACTGCTAGAGAGTAAAGTGAGTATAGATAGGAAGGATTTCGTCGTCCACGTACCTGAGGCGGAGAAGGATCCTTTCCTAGCTCTTGTAGCGATTATCTTGAGCCAGAATACTAATGATAAAAATAGCATTCGGGCTCTACGGAGCCTCCTCTCTATAGGGTCCACTCCAGAGGACTTTCTCCGCGCAGGCGCTGAGATGATAATGAATGCTATTCGGGTATCGGGTGGCTATAGGAGAAAGACTGAGACTATTCTTAGATTGTCGAAATTCTTGATAGAGAAGGGAGGGACACGGTACCTTGTTGAAACAGACCCTGAACTCCTACGAGAGGAGTTATCAAAGATAAAAGGAATAGGTCCTAAGACGGTGGACGTATTTTTATCGTTTTATCGTGGAGTCCGCGTGTTTCCTGTTGATACTCATGCACGGAGGATCGCATGGAGATGGGGTCTAGTTAGCAAGCCTTCTGTATCATATAAACTTGTGTCTTCCAGTCTAGCCCGGTTTTTCGGTGATACTGTTGATTACGAGAAAGCACACAAGTTAATTATATCGTTTGGTAGGTCGATTTGTAGAGCCCGGAATCCAAGGTGCGAGATATGCCCGTTGAAGAAATGTTGTCCAAGTGCCCAAAGATAGTGATGGTAGCTAAGGACGGAAGAGAATACTGGGCTCTTGAAGAACTGTATGATGTACTGGCTGGTATTGAGAGATATGAAGTTGGTAAAGTTGCTAATGGAGTATTCGCTGTTTATACAGATTCTACAATTGAGAGGCTGCTTGACCTTGTGAGGAGCTACGAGTATTCGTTTATTAGATATCTTTTCTTTTTTGATAAATGTGTTTTATGCACTGAATTAGAGGACAAGCTAAGAAGCTATATAGAGAGGCGTTGCGATGACCCGTTAAGGGTGAGGTTTCGCCTCAAGCTGAGGAGTGGTTGTCGAGGGGTTATAGGTAGAAGCAAGGTGGAAGATGTTATCAGGGATTCTGGATGTATAGTCTCGCGTAAGGGTTCATATATGCTTGTCATTGAATCTGTGTCCTTGAATACTGTGGGGCTTGTATTTGGTTGTGTTCGGTCTTGTAATTATAGTTGTCAACTTGTGTTACCTTTGTCTATGTGTTTGGAGTGATTTTGTCCGTGTGTATGTTTTTATGGTATTACGAATATATCCACTAAATAACTGAAAAAATATCCATAGCCAGACGGAAGTGAAAAACATGCCATTAATCATAAAGAACCCAATGGTATTCGACGAAACATACATACCCCCACAACTCCACATACGAGACAAGGAAGCAGAATTCTTGCTCAAACGTTATATGATGAAACTATCAACAAGCACAAGCTCCTCAGACATAACACTAATCTATGGCTCTATAGGACGAGTAGGAATAGGAAAAACCACGCTAGCAAAATACGTAGGCAATAAACTAAAAGAATTCGCACACACGCGTGGAATTAACTTCGCAGTAGCCTACGTTAACCTCTACACTGTTCCCTCCATATTAGAAATACTCACAGTACTAGCCTCACAAGTAGCCCCAAAACTATCCGTAAGAGGATCATCCCCGCTTGAAGCACTGAAGGCAATAGTAGACACACTCTACAGACGCGACCTCTATCTACTAGTCATACTAGATGAGTTCCAACAACTCATAAAATCCCCGAGAGTAGACGAGGAACAACTCTATATCCTCCTACGAATACATGAACAAGTCCCCTCACCAGATAATACAAGCAGAATAAACTATCTACTAGTAGCACAAGACTTCACTGTTCTAAGCTATCTAAAAGAAAAACTACCACAAGTAGAATCACAGATAGGACTAAGACTACACTTGAAACCCTATACTGCCGAGGAACTCTACACAATACTAGAGCAACGGGCACAGCAAGGCTTATACCCTGGGGTATGGGATCCAGGCCTTCTCTGGACAATAGCAGAGTTCTACGGAGTAGACGGCAATGGACGGCCCGAGGGAAGCGCCAGAAAAGCAATAATAGCATTAAGAATAGCGGCCGAAACAGCTGAAGCTATGGGAGAACACCGGATAACAGAAGAGCACGTCAGGTTTGCACTGTCCCAAGACGCGGTCGCAAACATAAACGAGGCACAGCTAAGGTCACTCCAGAAACATGAACTCCTACTATTATTAGCTGTAGCAATGCTCAGCAGAGACAAGAAGTCCTACGCGACCACGGGAGAGGTCCGAGAAAAATACGAGTATCTCGCACGAATCTATGGCGAGAACCCTAGGGGACACACACAATTCAACCTGTATATGAGGAAACTAGACGCTATAGGACTAATAGAAGCCAAGCCAAGCGGTAAAGGTATGCGGGGAAGAACAACGCTCCTCAGACTAGCCCCTGAGATACCCGCCCAGCACCTAGTAGAATTACTAGAGAAAATCCTTGTGAGCTAGGAGGATCCGTGAATTGGATCTCGAGAAGCTCTGTAGTCCTGGCAGGATAAGAATACTAAAATACCTACTCGAAGAAGGACAAGTTAACGTAACAAGAATAGTTCGGGAAACAGGCCTTCACCACAAACAGGTACAGCACCACATAAAGGTTCTAGAAGAGCTAGGCATAGTTGAAGAGAGAAAATATGGAAGACTGAGAGTCTATGTCGCGAACCTAACAGATCCCCGCGTCGCTGCTCTTAGAGATATCCTGCGAGAACTCGAAAGCCTTTGA
>JALSQP010000095.1 GCA_026985375.1 Desulfurococcales archaeon
TATGCAAAAGCGTCTCAAACGCCGTCTTAGAAGCGTATGGGTTTTCCATGTTGATGCTAGTGCATGTAACGGATGCGATATAGAAATACTCGACGTTCTCACACCATTCTACGATGTTGAAAGATTTGGTGTCAAGCTAGTTCCAACTCCTAGGCAAGCTGATGCCCTCTTAGTAAGCGGGTCTGTTAATAAACAGGCTGTCATCGGCTTAAAAAGAGTATATGAGGCAATGCCTCCCAGGCCAAGAATTGTGGCGGCTGTCGGCGCATGTGCTATCGCTGGAGGAATATTCTATGATAGCCTTGCCGTATATGGTGGAGTAGACAAGATAATACCAGTTCATGTTTACATACCTGGGTGCCCTCCTAGACCAGAAGCTATTCTATTTGGTCTAGGCCAGCTACTAGGGCTTGTTAACCAAAAGATCGCTTCCCGAACAATCCATGCCTTTACAGGTGTTAATGATAGGCTATATGGAGTGCTTTTCAATGAAAGACTCTATAAAGATTTAAGATACTACTTAACCAGATATGTTGGATATTATGATAGAGAGTACATATTGGAAGATATGCTGAAAGTAATTAATTCAGCTAATACACTACAGGAGCTTAGAGACAGGATCATTGATAGGGCCAATAAACTAAGAGATCCTAGGTTGCGAGAAGCGTACAGCATGGCTGGCGGTTTTATACTTGAAAAAATCAGAGAGGAGATTAGAACTGTATAGAGTAAGCATTGAAATAAGGAATAAACAACATAAGCTTTCTCTAGAAACAAAGCATTTCGAAGCTCTATTTGGTGTTGTCAAGTATATAGGCGATTTTGATGAAAATTTATTGATAAACATACTTTCAAGCTTTATCCCTAAAGATTATTCAAAAGCATTGACAGAAGATATCTTAAAGAGAAAGACAATCAGATTATATATAACCTATACGAATCTTCTAAGGATGCTTAAATTGCTCGGTATATCACCTGCTGAGACGGCCTTATACAGCTATGAATACATATTAGTTTTAGAGCCCACATAGTTTCTTTAGATCGATAATGGAAATATACAGATAGGCTCATCCCCTTGTTGTCTCAGTTCTTCTAGTGTGCTATTTATTACGTTAGAATAGGCTTTAAGCAGATCGCTATATAACTCCTTAATATTATCCAGAACTATTTTTCCGATATGAGTATACATTGTTTTGCCGTGCTCACTACCGCCTCTCCTTGTTTCTATTAATTGGACTCCAAGAGATTTCTCCAGTTTTTCGAGCTCCTTTATGGTTTTTCTTATTCTAGTGTATGATGCTCCAAGGGTTTTACTTGTTGTCCTTATACTTTTATATTTATCTAGAAAATCCGACACGTATAAGAATTCTTCGTCAATTAATACATCCCCTATTTTGAGTAATGGCTTTGTGTTCTCATATAAGAATCTAATAAGAGATGATACGGATGTTTGGCCATGTCCATGACAAAAAAAGGCTATACAATCTCTGAATATGATCATTTTTACATCTTGCTCTCCATATCGCATGAGCATAGTGATTGATCTCGTGTGGCTTTTAAGGAAGTATATGAGCACTTTATAGTTAAACCATTTGGTTATGCATTGGCTGGTTTTCTTAGTGCTGACCAGGTAATGAATATAATCTAATGTTTCAACATTGCCATCGTTATCAACTAATAGAACGGGCTTATAATTATAAATCCTAGACATGTCAAGGAATAGCTCAATATCATCTCTATTTGTATAATTATCGATTTTCAGTATAACTATTCTTTTAAAGCCTGGACGTATATGCATAAGATCTTTGAGATAACTACGAGAAGATATGATATCGATAAGATTTTCGCTGTATAGTATTATATAATCATATGTTGAGAGATGCTTCAAAATACTATCATTGAATTTATTTATGTCGTCCAGCAGCCCCATTACAATGCTGTGAGGATAAACCTCCCTTACGAACTCACCGCAATCAATCATATCAAAGGGAAAATTAAATATTACGCTCTTGCCAAAAGCCTCGTTGGCATATTCGATAAGTGTTTTATCCATATTCTTAGAGTCGAATTTCAAGTCACCAAATATTTTGGGAAGTGCTCCAATTTTTCTAAATATAAAGAGCTGGTTCAAATATATTACACCTGAGAAATATTGAAACATATCTGTGTTTATTATTAGGAAGATTCAGCTATATTAATATCTCTTGATCAAACATTTTGGTTAAGATAATGAACTCTAACAAGGCATATTTTGTTATCTCTAAAATTTTACATAGATATTATCTTATTTGGAATGTTTGACAAATGATTTATTCCAAAGAATGGTTATGGATTATAATTAAGGGAATCATGATCGAGGAGATCTATCGACCTTTTCTTACCAGATACATCACAATACTATATTCCTTCAATCCTACATAAGAATAGTTCTCAATAGACAAGGATATAATTTGTGATTAGTATTTGTAGGTTCTATGGTCTAATTTAAGAATGATTTGGTAGGAGGTATGATAAGTTATGACTAGCCTATACAGGGGTTGGGTCGAGCAGTTACTTGTATATCTACCTGGCGGAGTGAGATTGGGGGGATTCCCTGGAGAGAACCCATTATTGATGATAGGTAGCCTGTTCTACATGGGTGATCGATGTCTAAGCAACAATAATGTTGATAAATCCTGTGTCGAGAAAGCATACAATCTCGCGAAG
>JALSQP010000096.1 GCA_026985375.1 Desulfurococcales archaeon
CATTGTCTGGCTCATCATACAGTCCCGACTATACTTTCCGCGAATACGTAGAGATGATGCTTAAAACCTTCAAGGAGCACGCAGAAGAAAGCGGTATCATACCACCCGATATAGTGTTTGAGTCTGGCAGGGCAATAGTTGCACCTCACAGGATCAGCGTGGCCAAAGTCGTAGATATACGGCCATACATCTCAGAGTTGAGAACAGAAATAGAGTTAATCGAAAGGATACATTCCTCAAAAACAATTAAAGAATTATCGGAAATAGCCCGTGAATCCGAGAACATCATCAATAGGCTCTTATCGTTCACGGAGAACATAGACCTGAAGCGTAGAGAGCTCCTGGAAGGAATGATCGGAACCATTTACGAAGAAATAGCCAAGAAGGCCAAGGAGATCTATCTGGTGGACAAAAATAATGCGCTGAAAGACTTGATAGAAAACACTAGGACGGGTAGACCACTATATAGATTCCTTACCTCTCCCAGCAGAAGGTATGTCCTGTCTTTCTCATTGTTCAACATACTTCCTGACTATGTTATTCTGAACCAGTATTTCCAGATCGTTCCTTGCAGTATGCTTGATAGAAGACCAGATGTACTCGCCACGATAAGCGATATAACATGTGACTCGATGGGAGAGGTATCCGAGTTTATTAGTAAGCTTCCAGAAGGGTTCGACAATATATTCACTGAAGAAGACAACAGATTACTTGGGATCCCTGGAAAAAGGATAATTCTACGTGGTATACCTCTTCACCTTCCCAGAGAAAACGAAGAGTACTATGTTGCCTTCCTCCACACAGGTGCGTATCAGGATCCGCTTGCAATGAGTCATAATATGCTTGAAGGATACCCGGAGATCATAATTGAGGAAGACAATGACGGCGAGCTGATTATAAGATATGAGGATAATATCAAAGATCATTATCCACAGTAACTAAGCCCCTATGGGGTCACCTGTAACACTTTTTGCCGCTATACTTCTAATTCTTGCCGAGATTATTTTCCACAAGGCTATTATGTAAGGGATCTTAACTGTTATTGGGTAGCTTCCCGGCATCCTTGCGATACTTAGGTTCCTTATATGTTTTTCAACATAAAGATAATCAAGAATCGTTCCAGGCGGAACTATTTTCTCGAGGAACTTTCTATCAAGCTCACTCATTATCCGGTGCCTATAGGTTTTGAATAAACCCTTGTGTCGTCTAAGTATATTCTTAACCATATCCATCCTTAGCCATAGAGGTGTATTCTCCAAAATAGTTACTTGTCTGATATTTATTCTTCTCACGAGGAGATTCTTATCATATATTGTCTTTAAATAGTCATAATTTATCCTATATGTCTCCTTGGTTTCACCCGGCAATCCATAAAGAAGATTTATTCCTGGAAGGAGATGAGGAAGGCCGTTCCAGCCTCTTATTCTTCCAACTCTATTTATTATCTCGATAGCCTTTACTGCGTCGTCAGGATATACCTTGAGATTATTCGTCTTAACGACTTTTTCGTCAAATGACTCTATCCCAAGAGCGGCGACGTCGCCTGGGCTGTGGTAGTTTATTATTGTTTTTAATGCTTCAAGACTTTCCCTTGGATGATGCACTATTGTTCCAGGGTTGACATTATCTATATGTAATATCCTTAGGCCTGGTGCAACGTTTCTTATCCCATAGAAGAGTTTTTCGAGTATTTCTGGATTGGGTTTTGGGAATTCTTTATCTCCTATCTCCTTGCTCCCGTATACGAGTATGTCTGGTTGTCTTCCGAGCCTGATGTGTCTTGCACCATATCGGTATAATGCTTCTACCTCCTCAATAATTGATCTAGGGCTTCGCTGGATAGGTTTGCCCCATCGAGGCTCTATGCAGAAACTACATCCCCCGGAAATATACCTTGGACATCCTCTGTAGGTCTCTATCTCTACTACGAGATTTTTACCATGGTTCGGATGCATCATTATTATCTTCGCGCCCTTCACAAACGCTTTATCCGCTAATTCGTAGTTTATCCTTGTTTTTCTCGGGTCTGCCTTCTCAAAACCGTATCTCATGAGTTCGCTGAAGAATATTTCTGGATCTCCAACAATCATTTCATCAAATATTTTTGCGAGTGTATTTCTTGATGAGGCTATTGCGCCTCCACCAGAGCCGAAGCCGTAACGTGCCGCGGGTCCTACTAGTATCTTCAAGGGTCTGGTGATTAGCATTAGTATTCTTTCGGCTTCATCGATGGTTCCTGGTCTACCACCAATATATTTACCGGGAACTTCTACACTTCCTATAACTACTAATATATCGGAGGCTTCAGCATGCCTAATGAATGAACCCATGTCACGTCGTACTTCATCAATAGTATAATATCTTATGTCTACTTCCTTGTTTTCCATCCATATGGCTCCAGCAACTAGTCTAGGCCAAGTATTAATGTATGGTGGAACGCCCAAACCAGCTGGTTCATCCGTATATAGGTCGAGGATAATTGTTTTTCTTATCATGATACATGAGCATCCTCATTGCTTATTTCGCTTGTTTTCCTCTTCCGATATTGTTCTCCAAGCTAGCCTTGTATAGTGGAATATTACTGGTATAAGTATCGTAGCGAATGCTATGGCTATTCCCCATGATATGTTCTTTATGACATCCACCGCTCCAGCATATTCT
>JALSQP010000097.1 GCA_026985375.1 Desulfurococcales archaeon
AAAATATGTGTTCCTAGCATCTCCTCTCGGCGGTGTTGAAATAGAGGAGCTAGTTAAACAGCATCCTGACAAGTTATTGAAGCTTTACATAGATCCAGCTACCGGTTATTCGCCCTACATGTCTAGAACAGCCGCTAAATTCTTGGAGTTGCCTAAGGATATGTGGAAGAACCTGCATAATATTATGAATTCCATGTATAAACTGATGAGAGAACTCGATGCTGAACTCGTCGAGTTCAACCCCTTAGCCGTTACAAGGAAGGAGCTCATAGCACTCGACTCGAAGATCAGGATTGATGATAATTCCCTATATCGGCACCCAGAGCTACAGGACAAGGCCTTAAGAGAGCTATCCCTTAAGGAACAGATTGCTAAGAAATATGGCTTCTCTTATGTCGAGCTAGACGGTAATATAGGGATAATATGTAATGGCGCTGGATTAACTATGGCCACAATGGATCTAGTAGCATACTATGGCGGCAAACCTGCAAACTTTCTTGATATAGGAGGTGGTGCAACAAGGGAGCGTGTCAAGGAAGCTGCCAAGCTTATTCTCACGCATGAAAGAGTAAAGGTGGTTTTGATCAATATTTTTGGAGGAATTACAAGGTGCGATGAAGTAGCACGGGGAGTGATCGAAGCCGTTGAAGAGACGGGGGCCCATAAACCCATAGTAGTAAGAATGCTCGGAACAAACGAGGAGGAAGGCAGGAGAATCCTGGAGGAATATGGTTACAAGGTTTTCTCTGAAGCAGACGAGGCTGTGAAAAAGGCCGTAGAACTTGCGAGGAGGTGAACAAGTATGGGCATACTCGTGGATAGAAATACTCGTGTATTGGTCCAAGGAATAACTGGAAGAGAGGGCTCCTTCCACACGAAGCTCATGCTGGAGTACGGTACAAAGATAGTTGCAGGGGTTACCCCTGGTAAGGGCGGCCAGGAGGTACATGGAATCCCAGTATATGATACTGTCAGGGAAGCAGTTGAACATGCTGGCCCTATCGATGCATCCGTTGTCTTTGTTCCATCCCGTTTCGCTAGAGACGCTGTTCTCGAAGCAATTGATAATGGTATAAAGGTCGTGGTAGTCATAACTGAGGGCATATCAGTCCACGACGAGATCGTAATGGTTAACCATGCAAAACATAATGGAACGATAATGATAGGGCCTAACACGCCCGGAATATTGACGGCAGGTGAAGCAAAGCTAGGGATCATGCCAGCACGTGTCTTTAAGAAAGGATATATAGGGATCATCTCGAGGAGCGGGACTCTAACTTACGAGATAGCCAGGGAGCTAGGCATGAAAGGCTTTGGTGTCTCAACAGTGGTGGGCATGGGTGGAGATCCTATCATCGGCATGAATTATATAGAGCTATACGATCACTTTGTTAGAGATCCTGAGACAAAAGCACTAATAATCATCGGTGAAATAGGCGGTGATGCCGAGGAAAGATTCGCTAAATACTACGTTGAGACCGGGAGAGAAAAACCAGTTGTAGCATATATTGCCGGGAGAACAGCACCTCCGGGAAAAAGAATGGGGCATGCAGGCGCTATTATATCGATGGGACTAGGAGACTATAAGTCCAAGAGGGAAACACTAGAAAAAGCAGGTATTCCCGTGGCTGATAAGCCGTCTGATGTGCCAAGGCTCCTGAATGAAATATTGTCATAAAACACAGTTAGCCAGTCACACAAGTTTTATTTTTCACAAGACATAACTATTCTTTCAGGTGGAATATCATGTCTGCAGTAGTGAAGGAGTTCAGTTCATTCGGGGATTTATTAAAATCAATAGACAATGAATTGGCAGCTCTACGTCAGCAGTTAGGCGAGTATTTAAGGAGACTAGAGGACATTAGGGCTAAGAGTGAGCAAGAGAGAAAACTTAAGGAGCTATTGAAGAACCTTACTGGTGAAGAACCAAGTGGAAAAGGCAAAGTAGTTGATCTCAAAGAGTGCAAACTAATCATCAATCCCGACGCTGAACAGGAAGCAAGTGTTATGGAAGAACTGATTGACAGGATAAATAAGGCCATCCAGAACCTTCAGAGTATAAGGAAAGCATTAGAGCCTCTCTCAGGCATAGAGGTCGAAGCAAGAATAGTCGTTATATACAAAGAGGGTGTCCCAGCAACCATAATGCTGAAACTAGCGTCCTAATCAAACTCTAACTATTATGATATATTGGATTTGCAAAATTAGAAGAGTTTTGCAAAATCCTCTCGTCAATTCTCAACAATTATTTAAATCTGCCACCATTAATACTTCTAAGAGGTGACTATCATGGTTCTAGACAAGCTAGGTCCTGGTAAAAAAGCACCCGAAGAAGTAAACGTATTTATTGAAATACCTATGGGTAGTAATGTAAAATACGAACTAGACAAAGAAACAGGACTCATAAAGGTCGATAGAATACTGTTCACAGCAATGTATTATCCATTCAACTATGGATTTGTCCCAGGCACACTCGAGGAAGACGGCGATCCAGTCGACATACTAGTGATCGGTAATACACCGCTTCATCCCGGAGTTATTCTAAAAGCTCGCCCAATCGGCGTACTCCTAACAGAAGACGAAAAAGGCAAAGACGCTAAAATAGTTGCTGTACCTATATCTAAGATCGATCCGACCTGGGACAACGTTAAAGACATTAATGATCTCCCGGCAATCATAAAGGAGAAGATCGCCCACTTCTTCGAACACTACAAGGAACTCGAAAAAGGGAAGTGGGTAAAAGTAATCGGATGGGAGGGAAGAGAAGTAGCGCTGAAAAGAATAGAGGAAGCCATCAAGAGGTATAACGAGTCTAAAAAGTGATCCGCAAATGATTTCTACGCGTACTAAACTACTTGTTTTTACCATTGTCCTGATATTATCTTCATTATCACTAAGCCCAATTAGTTATAGCTTGACCAGTTCTTATACAGGCACACTTTACTACATAGTACAGCTAAGCATTAGTTCGAACAACGGGTTTTCTATTCCCGTAGAATGTGTTATCAAGGCTAGTGTTATAAGAGACGAAATAAGATCCGCAGATATTATTAATCTGAACTATATCTCAACATTTAATCTACCGCCCGATATCCTCAAGATAATAGAGTATAGCTTGAAGTACTGGTTGGGAAACATAGTGTTATTTATCCGTGTCAAATCCGGTGCGGAGACCTATGTGAGTATTGAGGGTAAAATTGTTAGAGCATATGTTATTACTCTAGGCGGGACAATACAGTATAGAGAAGTTAATACAGGATTTTATTTGGGTGGAATAGTCAATGATATATTCTATAGAGGCACAACAGGGACATACCAAATAAGCCTTATATCATACTTGTATAAACTAAGCCCAGACACTATATTGAAGCAATTCGCCATAATAGAGCCGCCACGCGAGAAGGTAATAGTACTCGGCACAATAATATTACTGATAATTCTCGGAGGAGTAATACACACGTTTTATCGCTGGAGAGAATATAGATTAACATAAATATTCAGAACGGCTCTTCTTCATCATCTCCTAATAGTTCAGTTTTGCAGGCGCTCCTCACCCAATAATAGGATTACGTGCTGAGGATTAATCATTATTTCTTCGATAACATATAATACACAAGCCTAGTATACGCAGATATTTCCTTGTGGAAACGGGTTCTATCAAAGAATAACGAGCGTTTATGCCCGTTCTGGCTAAGGGTGAACCATATATCATGGTTCATTATTACTTGTTTTATCTTATCCTTAAGATCTCGTGGCCCCTTATACGGGAGGCCTATGTTTATGTTTCTAGACAATATATCGGTCCATGAACCACTGTTTATAGGTACGATAACCGGTGTTCCCGCAGCCATTGCTTCCACTATGCTTATTCCGAAATGTTCTCTCTCGGTGGGGTGAACGTACAGCATTGCTTTTCTATATAATTCTATAAGTTCTTCCCTCGAAGGATTTATGCGAATATCTAGGTAGTCCTTGACACCATATCTATCAGCGTATTCCATCAGTCTCTTCATCACTATTTTACTATACTTGCCTATGGCGCCTGCGAGTATAACCCTGTAACGGGTGAGGCCCACTTGTTTCAGTATTTTTGCGACGAGAATAGCTTTTTCGGGTTGTTTTTCGTATGATATCCTTGACACCATTAATATATAGGTATCTCTCTTCTCCCTTGGAAGAGGATCGTTTTTAAGCCCATCGAGATTAACGGGAGGATAGACTATGACAGGTCTTCTAAAGAGCATCTTTTCAACGAGTATCGCGGTGAAACTAGAATTAGCAAGTATTAGCTTTACTCTTTTAAGACTGATCGGGGTGACTAACCTATTAAAGAACGAATAGATATAACCACTTATCTTCAAAAGACCACGTATCCCAGAGTAGTAGATATCTGTTCTCAAACTGCTGGGAAAGTGAAAATAGATGATATCGGCCAAGCCGCTCAGCACATCACCACTGGTATTGAATATTATGTCAGGATCACTACAGTCTCCCAGACCAAACCTGAGGTCCTCCAGAGGTATTCCATAGAATTTTGCCAGCCGTACAAGCTTATTTGGTCCATCGAGGGTTAAGCCATGTAAATAGACCCTAAAACCATTCTTGGATAAAGCGATAGCAGTCTCAAGAGCCGTATATTCTGCACCACCCATACCCATTAACATATATCCTGTCATATGGTGTCTAACAAGCACAAGTGGTTTTGATCGCAAGGCCGTGCACGCTCACTCAAATGTGTCATCGATTACTTTTGGGCCCGGAAGCACGAGTGTTCTAAATCCTTTGGCTTTCAGCTCTGCAGCAAGCTTGTATGGTTCTCCCTGACGACCAGCCTCGACAACAACCAGTTTCGGTCCTGCTTGTTCTACATACTCTACAAGCTCGTCAAAATCCGCGTGATCACTTAAGGCTACCAGCCAGCTGTAAGGATCAAGTCTCTTTATCGGGTCGTTAAACTCCCACCCACTCAACACTATGTGGTAGTAGTCACCGTTTAGCTTCCTGTACTTCGCTCTTGACATATGTTGGAACATTATATATCTACCGCTATTCTTGATCATATATCCCTTATTGGTTCTTAAACTATAGTACTCACCTATCTCATAGCCGTGTTTCTCAGCGATCCTCGTTACCCTATAGATCCTCTCAGGCATGAGGAAAGGCTCATTAATCCCATGTTTTCTCAGTATCCTCATAGCCTCCTGTAGTTTACCATGGTACCCATATATTATGACTGGCCCTCTGCGTAGCAGATTTAAGACCTGGTCAACAAACAATTCTTCGATGTCATCCTTAAAGGGGCGACGATATTTTGGATCACCATATGTCGACTCGATAACAAGTACGTCGAGGCCTCGCATTACCTCTGTTTCACCACCGAGCTTAAAGTCTCCTGTATATCCTATCTTATAGCCATCAACCTCTACAAGAACTTGACACGCACCAATAATGTGTCTAGCGGGAATGAGTTTTATTTTCTCGTCCATGAACTCGACTTCTTTGTTATAAGGTAGAGGGACAACTTTGTTTTTGAAGATACTCCTATATTTTCCACGAACATATCCTAGCTCTAATAGCAGATCGATTGTTGCTTGTGTGGCTATAATTGCCGATGAATGAACAATACTCTCGTTCAGCCCCACTATGTGGTCGTAATGAGCGTGTGTTATAACACGAACTAGTCTTTTCCCAAATCCGTCAACCTCATATATTCTCCCAAGAAGAATGGCGCCTGTATCAAGTATGTCGACATATTCCAGCAGAGCTGCTAGCTGTGCCACTTCCACGACACCAGGTTAGCCTCTGGGCCAGAAAATATAGTGGTTAGCCGATAAGATTCTTATCCACGGGTCTCCATCTCTGCTGGCTCGAGTCATAATAGATTAGCCCGCTCCTCTTCAGCCCCTGAAAAATCTCGTAGCCTATCGGGTCTAGCATCTTTTTGATCTCGTCATCGATATTGGTACTTATCTCTTCGAATATCTTATGTTTTAGTTCATCCCAGTACTCCCTGTCTATAGCGACTCTTTCACCATCGAGTACGATGATCTTTGCGCCCTCTCTTCCTAGATACTTGAAGAAACTATCCCTATTTTTTAGCCCACGAAGACTGCTTTCGAATAATACTTTTTCTTCTCGAAGCCTTTCGATTCCTGATTTTCTCTGTCTTCTCGAAAGCTGTCTGGCAGGTTGATAGTACTGGTATCTCGCTACTTGTTTGGATAACTGTGTTTGTAACACATTTATCCTAGTTTCGAGATTTTCAATTCTCTCGATCAATTCCGCATATTTTCTCTTCAGTTCCTCTACGACAGAGATATACTGATTAATAACATCCTGTGTTATCCTGGTAACCATCGATTTTAGCTTAGCCCTATCTATTCCTTGCTGGGAAGGTTTTCCCAGAGTCGAAAGCACTAGATCCCTCACATACGAAGATAATAGTTCATATCCTTCCTCAGCGGCCTTCTCCTTCAAAATTTCGTAGGTCTCCTCGTCAACCGTGAATGCAACTACTCTTCGTTTCTTGAATGACGTAATACCACCCTCCTCTATGAATAAATCATATAGCCAACTATATTTGATAGTTTGGCAGGAGAAACAGTGTCGATGATGAGGCCTCTACTCGTTGAGCAGTGATAGGATCCTCCACAGAGGCTGAGGTGACATGGTTGTGCTATATAGTGATGCCCATCTACACTCTAATCCTGTGTCCGGACTTGGTGCTGAAAGAATCGGGAAGAAAATGATAGAAACCGGTGCATGGTTTGCATGCTTGGTTAGCCTCCCACCATACCATTATGGGCTCGGCTTATCAGTGGATGATTACATGAGATCAATAGATATGGTGGTGAGCGAGGCAGAAAAACTTAGGGAGGCAGGGCTTAAGGTAAGAGTTCTTGCCGGATTTCATCCAGCTGAGATAGATGAGCACATACGGCATGGACGCAGTCCAGAGGAGATCCTAGATCTCGCGGAAAAGGTCTTCAAAATAATAGTTGAAAAGTTCAAAGAAGGCGTTCTAGACGGCGTCGGCGAGGTTGGAAGACAACATTACAGCACTGCCCCCGATAGAATCGTCTTGTCGGAGCTCATAATGATCAGGGCTTTCGAGATAGCAAGAGACCATGGCATGATCGTGCATCTACATCTCGAACAAGGAGGATATACAACTGTTAAATCCATAGAAAGACTCGTTGATTTCATAAGGCTAAGGGAAGATGCCGTTTTTCTACATCACGTGACCTATAACGAGGCGGTTCATGCAGAGAAAACAAATATGAACTACACTATTCCTGCAAAGTACAGGTCCCTCAAAAAAGTGTTCAGCTTGAATCTATCAAGGCTCTTAATAGAGTCGGACTTCATAGATGACCCTAGAAGACCGGGCGTATCATCTTATCCATGGGATATACCTAAGAGGATAGACAGGCTGATCGAAGAAGGGATAATTGATGAGGAACAGGTAAACAAGATTTTCATCGATAATATTGTGAAAGCCTATCAGGTTGAACCTCCTTAAGTGATCCATTAAAAATAGCTCCTTGATCGATATATTTTCCCCTCCCTCTCTCTAAGATGTGGACATATACCTTGGATTTTTCGTCACACATACTTTTTAAGGATTGGAATACATAATCTAGTTCTCGCATATTGTCAGCAACGACTATTATATCAGCGCATTTAACGACTTTTATACGGAAAAACATATGGCTTACACCCACTATTTCAGTAACCAAAATAAATTATGTATTATTGATTATACGTTATTTTGCCGGGTGCAGAACATTGGAAGTGTCTAGCAACGTATGTGACATATGCGGTGAGCCTGGGGCATATCATGTTTGTAAAAGATGTGGAAGAAGAGTCTGTGATTTAGACTATGATGAAAATACGGGTCTGTGTAGGATATGTCTTGAGACTAATTGTGAGATATGCAGTAAATATCCGGCAATTGGATACTGTATGGTTTGTGGTAGAATAGGGTGTGAGGACTGCTTAGTCCAAATATCCATGGTTGCTTACGTTTGCAAAGAATGTATTAGGAAAGGGGTGTACAGTCTTGGCAGAGAATAAGGATTTTTTATCGGAGGGTAAGCTTCCCTGGAGATTATTGTCCGAGCTACTTGAACTGCTTCCCTCAGAGGACGCGGATCTAGTTATGGGGCCCCGCATCGGAGAAGACGCAGCAGTGATAAGGCTTAAAGACGGTTTTCTTGTAGCACACGCTGACCCCATCACCACAGCCGCAACTATGATAGGCTGGCTTGCCGTACATGTCTCGGCAAATGATATCGCTGTCAGAGGTGTAAAGCCTAGATGGTTTATACCTGTCGTGATGATCCCTGCTAAAACAAGTATTGAAACAATGAAGAAGATATTCATGGATATGGCCAAGGCTCTTAGGAGTATAGGGGGAATTGTTATAGGTGGGCATACAGAGGTATCTCCCGATCTTTCACACCCAATCATATCAATGACTGCAATAGGTTATACGCGGGGCAGAGTTATTTTTACAAGAGACGCTGAGCCTGGCGATAAGGTTATCGTCATAGGCCCCATAGGTGGTGAGGGAGCAGCTGTCATTGCAACCGATTTTGAAAAGATTCTCATTAATAGAGGTGTCGAGCCAAGTACCATTGTGAATGCAAGAAGATATATCGAGGAGATAAGTGTTGTTAATAAAGCATTAAGAATAAAAGACTACGTCAACGCTATGCATGATCCGACAGAAGGCGGTGTTCTCCAAGCTTTAAGAGAAATAGCGTTGGCGAGTGGGAACGACATAATTGCCGATAAGCGTAAATTCCCTATCGACGACACAGTGGAGAGAATCGCAGGCGCACTGGGTCTTGACCCATTGAAACTGTTAAGCAGTGGTGCTTTGATCGCTACCGCTCCTCAGAGATACTTGGGAAAAATAGAGAGCATCCTATTAGATCTAGGCGAGAAGTATAGTGTTGTTGGCGAAGTCGTTGAGGGTAAAGGAAAGTTGGTACTTGTAGACGATGAGGGAGAAACAATCATTGACAATGATATTGTTGACGAGATATACATGGTCTGGAAAAACAATTTATTCCAACAACAACTCTAATCTTTATGGAAACATGAGGTGATCGCCGTGCCCAGGAAAGATTTACTAATAGAGGCAAAGAATGTGGCTGACTTATTGGCAAAAAGAGTAGATGATCGTGTATTGTCAAAAGCAGCCCAGCTGAAACCATCGATAATAAGTATTGCTCAAAGAATCTATGACCTAACAACATATCTATCGGCAACGTTCAATAGTCTCGCGGAGAGACTCGGGGCAGAAGAGCGTCCTGTTATGTCCATAGGGCCTCATCTATATATAGTGTTCACAGATGATAAAATAGTTCTTATTAGGAGTAGGCCATACAGTGTTATTGTATGTTATGATAAGGGTAAGGACAAGATAACGGTCAAGACTAGAAATGGCTATGCCATATTTTCTCCGGAAAGAATAGTGTTACAGAAACTGAACATGAAGATAGAATTTGATCCTACAGATGTTAACGAGATAACTAATAAGTATCCAGAGATAAGGTACCTGCTACGATTCATCGGCAAAACAATAGAGTTCACTCTGGTACCTCTCCTAGAGAAGAGGATTGGTCTCAATATCTAAAAAGACCGCAATGCAATCCGATTTTTGCAGGCGTAAAACACATTCTCCTTTATGTTGTTTTGGTAGAACCATGATATTGTACAAAAATCTATTAATTTTTCAAAAACTAATCAGCTACGACACTATTATTTGTTTTGATGTTCTCTTATTTTATTTAAAATCTATTTTAGGGAGAGGCCTCCCCAGCTTTTTCTTCTTCTTCAACGCCGATATTCAGTAGCTTCGGTAACTCCGCGTACTTTTCCTTCATCTTCTGCTCTGCAACGATCTTTGCCTCCTCGAATATCTTCCTCGCCTCGCTGTCTAAGCCTACATCGAGCTGCGTGCTTATATCAGCTATTCCAGCACCTAGTGATGCTTCTAGTTCTCTCATAGCGTACTGGAGGTCGATCCATATATCGGGTGCTACACTCTTTAATACTCCTACAGCTTGTTTCATAACTGCGAGTACTGGCTTTAGCTCGGTTATAGCTCCGCCGAATATCATGAAGGTCTCCAGTTTTATAGCGGCATGTTCAAGCACATACTCTACCATTAATAGTTGTTTAGATATTTTCCTTATCTCTGAGACTTCCTTAGCATACATCTTAGCTCTAACTTCATCCCTCTTCATAAGAGCCTCTACTACACGCTCGAAGAGCTCTCTATCCTTCTGGCTGAGCCTGTCTATGTAGCCTCTAACGCGGCCAATGGCGGTCTTTATCCTATAGTGAGCCATTATAGCCTTCTTCTCTAGGGGCTCTTTATCGTTTTTGAAGAAGCTCTTTATCTTCTCCCCAACAGTTGGTTCGCGCGTACCAAAGAGGTCGAACTGGGCCATTACTATTCAGCCTCCAATAATATATGTATCCGTTCCATAGATGGCAAGTCTTCTGCTTAAAAAAGAAAGGACTATTTGGCTTGATGACATACACATTTATATTTCCAATATTAACTGATAGAAAGACGGGTGATTATCATGACGACTGGTAGACAGATATTCATAATAAAAAAGATAGTGAAACGATACGGTTTAATAGGCAAAATAGCAGCACGATATGTCGCCGCAGGCTATAATGTAACAGTTAAACCTCCCATAAAAGGCGTCGACTTCATAGCG
>JALSQP010000098.1 GCA_026985375.1 Desulfurococcales archaeon
CGAATAGTGGAGAAGGAGAAACCCATAGATATAGGCTATATTGATCTATTCGGATACGATGTTATTGGAAACCCCGTAATCATAGAGCTGAAAAGAGTGCCCGCCTCTAAGGAGGCGGTAAGACAACTCTACAGTTATATTGTTCAATACGAGAAAAAATATGGTATCAGGCCGAGAGGCATACTTGTTGCACCGGCATTCTATAAGTCAGCAATAGACGTTGCTGAAAAGATGGGTATAGAGTGGAAAGAGATCAATATACAAAAGCTTTGGCGGATGAAGAAAAAGAGCCGTGAGAAGGAGATGAACACACTTGACCGGTTCCTTAAGCGTTGATGAACTATATAATGTAACATCACGCTCTTATGACATGCTCTATCGGGATGAACAGTATCAAAAGTATAGCATGATATTTGGGGTACTTGGCCTAAGTAGTCTCGATATGGTAGCCGATATAGGATGTGGGACGGGTCTCCTAATAGATTATCTCCAAGAAAAGAATGTACGCTATAACAAATATGTGTGTATGGATATTAGTGAAGGCATGATAGGACGAGCACGAGACAAGCACCACGATGATCCCAGGATAGTCTTCATATTAGCAGACGCTGAACAAATGCCTTTCCGAGATGCGATTTTCACCGAGATCTTCATGATAACTGTTTGGAATAATATCAATAATAAAGAAAAAGCAGTAAAAGAAACATTTAGGATTATTGCTGAGAAAGGATTAGCTGTTATAACTATCCTCAAAAAAGTCAAGGATACTACTCCTGATCAGATAGATAAGAAATTCAAAGCGGTAGCAAAACACATCGATATAATATATATTTATCGTGGAGCGAGGAGTTAATCAGACAATTCTTAAATATACCTAACTATATCATGGTAAAGCAGACCGGGAAAACCACTGAAGAGGATGAACCCTATGGTAGCCGCTAGAACAACCAGACCCTCAACGCCGCTCAAATACCTTAGGAGTGCTGTGAACCAGACCGTACTAATCAAGCTGAAGGATGGCTATGAATACATAGGCACACTGGAGCTCGTAGATCACACTATGAATGTTGTACTAAGTGATTGCGAGGAGTATGATGATCAGGGCAACAAGGTCGCCCGTTATGGAAAGGTTCTGATACGTGGTAGCCACATACTATTCGTAAGCATAAACTATGGACAGATAGCACCCGAAATAGCTTTGGGCTAGGTGTCAAGCTTTGGCCTATACGTTAAAAGCGCAAGACATAATGGTTCCCGAGCTTAGATATGTCGACAAGAACACTACGATTAAAGAGGCGGCGCAACGCATCATAAATGAAGGAATAGGTTCGCTCATTGTAACAGATCAGGGAAGTCCTGTCGGGATCGTTACGAAGAGAGACGTAATATGGGCGGTACTTTTCGAGAAGAGAGATGCCGAGAGAGAAACAGTAGATAAGATAATGTCTTCTCCATTGATAACTGTCAATGCCGATGATGAAATAGAAGTAATATTGGAGACTATGCTTAGGAACAATCTGACACATTTACCGGTACGAATGGGGAATAAATTGGTCGGTATCATAACAGATAATGATCTGGTAATGCTACTACGTGATCTCCTAGATATCATCAAAAAGAAGTTATCATCAGAAGAAGAGAAATAATCGTCTTATATGTTTTGACAATGTAATGCATTATTTCGCAGGTCTAGAATTATTGGTAACTGTTTGTTCTTAGGATAACTAGTTAATCCTCTATAAACAAAGTATTAACTAAGAGGTGAGAATTTGCCCAGAAGAGGAATAGGGCCATCAAGGGGCGTACCCCGTAAACCTGAGAGGCACAAATGGCTTCGAAGCAATGGGAAACCGAACTTCGAAGATCGGATATACAAGACCACTGAGGAAATGGAGATATTAGCCAAGAGACCTGTAGAGACAATATCTTCGCAGTCACCGATCCTCGAAGCAGTCGAGAAAATGTCTAGGGGCTACAGAAGCCTCGTAGTAGAACAATCTGGATACCTTCGAGGTTTACTCCTTCTATCACATATAATCAATTATTTAGGGGGCGGCGATTACTACAATATAGTTAAGGAGAGATATAATTATAATATATATCAAGCGCTTAACAAAGAGAAAGTCGAAACACTCATGATTAAAGACCCTATCGTAGCTTATATCGATGAGAAAATCCCCGATGTGCTAGAGAAAATGGTTCTCAATGAAATAGGTATCATACCAGTTGTACTCCGGGATGGAAGAGTATACGGTATCGTTACGGAACACGACCTACTAAAGTACTTCATAAGCGGAGTCAAGATAGGTGTCATGGCATCCGAGGTCATGTCATCCCCTGTCATAACGATAGAGTCCGGCTCGCCATTAATAGATGCAATGAAGAAAATGATCAAGTATGGCTTCAGACGTATCCCTGTCGTGGGAGGTAATATCGTCCTAGGCATAATCACAGCCATGGATGTAGTAAAGTACTTTGGAACACATGAGGCATTCAAGCGTGCATCCTCAGGTAACATTGAGGAAGCATTATCAATACCTGTTGATGACCTGATGGTCAGAGAACTAGTAACTGCCAGACCAGACGAGGATCTAGGTGATGTTGCCCAGAAAATGGCTGAGAGAGATGTGGGCTCAGCTCTCGTGGTTAACAATAAAATGGAGCTCATAGGCATAATAACAGAACGAGACATACTCTACGCTGTAACAGCTAAACACTAGTTTGGCTAGGTGATCCATCTATGACTAGAACAGTTAATGACCTAATACGTGAAGACGTACCACGTACAGATAAGAACGACACGCTCTATCATGCATTCAAACTAATTGAGAAAAGCGGCATCGATAAAGTCATTGTACTAGAGAAGAGGATGCTATTACCTGGCAAAGAGGTAAAATCGATTGCTGGGGTTATGACCAGTAGGGACATTATACTCAAACTAGCAACTCAGAGGCTAAGCAGAACTACGCCTAGCAGGTTACATGTTGCCAGCTTTATGAGTTCACCCGCCATAACAATTGAGCTAGATAAATCCATTGTGGAAGCCGCGAAGCTTATGGTTAGCAAGAGAATAGGTATCCTGCCAGTCGTGAATGGGGAAGATATTGTTGGTGCCATACTGAAAACAGACATAGTCAGGCTTGCCGAGCAAGACGATACCGAGGTAAGAACAATAATGGATGCATCACCAGTACTTGCCAGAACAACTGATAGAGTAGTGAAGGTCAGGCAGGACATGTTAGACACAGACACCAGCTTTGTACCAGTCATTGACGAGAACGATGAACTAGTGGGATACGTGTCAATATATGAGCTAGCATGCGTCTTCATGAAATTTGAAGACATTGTTCCCTCGAAATATAAGAAAGAGAGAATAACACACCTTATCGTCGAGGATATAATGAGGTTCAGACCGCCAAAGCTTAGACTAACTGATACAGTATCGCAGGCTGTTGCAGAAATAATGAAGAAAGGTAGCAGAGGAGCCGTAATCATAGACGAGATTGGTAAAGTTGCTGGCGTTGTCACAATTGATATACTGCTGAAACACCTGGTAACCAATAAACGTGAGCTCCTAAGCTGATCAGACCCGAATATGCTTCTTTTCTATAAAACATAATAGCTCCGAGGTAATATTTTGGTAGAAACCCGATTCATCGTTGATTCTATGCTCGGAAATGTTGCACGATGGCTACGCATGCTTGGCTATGACACCTTATATAACAGAGCGTACAAGGACTGGAAAATACTGTATCTCGCTGAGAAAGAAAATAGGATAATAATCACTAGGGACAGAGGACTACATCACCGGGCCATGAATAGAGGATTGCAAAGCCTATACCTCTACATGGATGATATGGCTGAAAGACTAGCTTATATTGCGTACCGCACAGGTATTAGGCTCTATATCGATCTAGACAAATCCCGGTGCCCAGTATGCAATGGAGAGCTAAAGAAAGTGAACAGGGAGGCTGTCAAAGATCGTGTCCCTATGAAAGTCTATGAACTACATTATGATTTCTGGGAATGTACTATGTGTGGGAAAATATATTGGGTTGGCGGACACTGGAAAGGAATAGAGGAAACACTAAGGAAAGCTAGGCAGGTTCTTGAGAAAATGAAAACCGGTGGAGTTTTCCGTTTCATGGAGGGAACGATATGACCGCCCCCGTGCATCCATGTGAGCTAAGCCTCGAAGAAGGAATATACGCGGTAAAGCTCGCGAGAAAAGCGATTAAAGAAAAGATTGTCAACGATATAATAATAACTTTACCTCCCGATGCACCATCAATTTTCAGGAGACCTGGAATGGTTTTCACAACGATAGAAACGTATCTCGGAGAGAGCAGGACAGAACTCCGAGGATGTATAGGTTTCTTAGCACCAATATATTCGCTAGGCGAGGCTATCATTAGATCAGCTGTTGAAGCCGCTATTAATGATCCACGTTTTCCCTCGATGACAAGCGAAGAACTAGATCATGTAGTTATAGAGGTCACAGTGTTATCCAAACCTGTTCCTTTCGACGTTAAGGATCGCAGAGAACTTCCTAAACATATAATCATTGGTAAGTATGGTCTTATGGTGGAAAAAACATGGTTTAGAGGCACACTCCTCCCTATGGTCCCTGTGGAGTATTGCTGGGACGAGGAAACCTTCCTTGCCGAGACATGTATAAAGGCTAGCTTGGAACCTGATTGCTGGCTGGACAACTCGACAATGGTATATTATTACGAAGGAAGAGCGTTCAAGGAGCTAAAGCCCAATGGCGAAATTATTGAGAGAGATTTAAACCGCGAATATTTAGAGCTATGTAAAAAACATTTAAGCACTAGAAGATAATAGGCAGGCCGAACCCTTATGGAGAATCCTATACCTTATGCCCGATAATTTTTCAAGTAATACTCTTACGAACTCACAATAGGTATCGCTTGGACAACCACATGTTATCTCAACGAACTGTGTTCCCTTGTCGTACCATTTCCTGATAACTTTGCCAAGCCCAAGAACTCTTATTATATCAATTAGTAGATCTCTGTCCTTAACGTTCATTTCCAAGCGGTTCCTGATTAAATCAACGAGTGCATTGATAATAGCTTCTGCATATACAGGGTCTATTCTGCATAACGTCTTGAGAGGGATTAATGACATAGTCTCTCTACTCATCTCTATGGGAAAAAGCCAGGGATTTACGATATAACCGCGGCTTGAAGGTTCGGCAGCTTTGAGCACATCTATGTATAGAAGATCATTAAGAGACACAAGTTTATCTGTCAGAGCCCATATGTTGTCCCTGTTTTTAGATGATAAAATGCATGTGAGGTAAGGACTTGATTTAAAACGTATGTAACAATCGATTAATTTTATGTTTTCAGTATCATTGATCATCTGTATTGCATTAAGTAAAGTCTCGATCTTTCCCACTAAGCGGATACAGAATAAATTTTCATTACTCATTAGTAGAGGTGAGGGTTTTTCAAAATATGTTGGCTTATAAACTGTTTTCCCGGGAAAACCTCTAAGTCTTCTCTCCAAAAGTAGTGATTCAACATAGTCTTTAAAGCGATGCGTAAATATGCCTTCTTCACCCATACTGGGGCACCTTGTCTCTGCATTGTACAGTTATAACATAAGTTATGTTTAAGTATAATCTTGTTCTTAATGTGCAGAGGCTATTATAATCCGTTCACCTCATATTATCACCATGATGCTATATGATACTATATACTGGGGTGAGTTTAAATTGAAGCTCTCGATCAATGCATTGCTTACTTTTCCAGTAGAGAGAACAATCACCGAGATCACCGAATTCATACGAAGATATGTTGAAGCTGCTGGCGCTAATGGTGTGGTTGTAGGTGTTAGCGGAGGCATAGACTCCTCAGTAGCTTTAGCATTAGCGGTCAAAGCCCTTGGAAAGGAGCGCGTGACCGCCCTAATTCTTCCTGATAGGAGGACCACACCCAAACAAGATGTGGACGACGCACTGACTCTGGTAAAGCTTTTCGATGTAAGATACCATTTGATCTATATTGATGATATTATTGATGTATTCTCCAAAATAACGTTCTTCGACCCCAACAACAATATAGCTACTGGGAATCTCAGAGCAAGAGTGAGGATGAATATTCTTTACTATTTTGCCAACAGATTCAATAATCTCGTTTTGGGAACAGGTGATAGGACCGAGATATTGATCGGCTATTTCACCAAGTATGGAGATGGTGCAGTAGATCTACTACCTCTTGCGTGTCTATACAAGACCCAAATTAGACGTATAGCGCACTGGTTGGGCGTGCCTGAGCGGATAATAAAGAAGCCTAGTAGCCCGAGGCTCTGGCCTGGCCATTTAGCCGAGAAAGAACTTGGCATGAAATACGAAGATATAGATCTAATTCTCTATGGATTATTCGATCTAGGATTAACAGAAGAACAATTATCGGAACTTGCGGGTATATGTCCGGAACTCATTGAGCGCGTGATAACTTTTCACAGGAGGAGTAGACATAAGCGGGGATTTCCACCGTATCCTAGGTTATCGTGGGTCAAGGAACCATTGAAGGAGCTCTGAGATGTGAGACTTTTTCATAATTATAAACCCGTTATTTTGATTTTCACAGCATCCTTGTCCTGATAGATATCTAGTTTTGCTCTCCCGACATACACCCATGCCGCTGGAAATGGCCACGTAATAAAGTTTATAGTTGATTTAGCATTCACTATTATTACTGCCTTCTCTGATCTTATGTCTAAATCATCATCTATGAATATTTGTACACTGTCCTTATCTCCCCATATTCTTAATTTTAAAGGAATTAATACGGCTTTTATCCTCTCTTTCTCCCTATTTATCTTCTTAAAGGTATCGTTGATTATTTTCTCATCTACATAACTCTTATCATAAACTACTATGGCTCCATTCTCTTCACGAATTTCTGGTAACCGGTCGAACCAGGCATTTAGACCTATAATCTCACGGTAGATCTCTATAGACGCTCTGTCACAGCCCTTTAGGTATGCATGACTAGTATGATAATCGCGCCCAGCTACGCTAATTCTCCCCTTCTCAACCTTAACATTTATACTAGCTTCCTCAATCTTCTTCGGCAGGAATTTGTTTTTCACTCTTGCCACCGAATAGATTTGTAGTGGTTGCCCGTGCTTTATATTTTCAATATTTCGGAAACCATGAGAACTTGCACGGGCTCCTCCTCATCCCTTCTTGGGGCTACATCTGTCTGGGGGGCGTTCAGGGCTTCCACGGAACCACGGGCTCCGCATCCCGAGTGAGTGATCTTGGTCCTTTTAGAGCTGGGTTCCATGAAGCAACAATGTCCCTGGTAACGGCATGTCCATCAGGTATCCTAGCCCATCTATAGTTGATAAACATTGGCTTACCTCCTATAGGTGATGCCCTGGAGGCGTTCTTCGGATTAACAAGTACTACTGGTATTCTGTCTATTAAAGCCTTGTAGTATATGTATGATTGTATTCTACGGTGCGTCCAAAGAGATAGCTTCTTATCGAATACCTTTCTCTCATCAGCTTTGTTCCTAAGCTTACCTAAATCCTCTAGGATAACTAATGCATTGTATTTCTTGGGCTATCTCTACTATGATCCTAGCTATATAGTGGCATGAATCAAGTAATATATTCTTCGCCCTCCTTCCATGTCACCTTATTGCTTCTCTTATTATTCTAACGCATCTCCATAATTTTTGAAAACCTCATAATGCTCAAATGAACGAATAGTCTAGCCTTAATACTCTCTTCTACATTTCACTAGATAAGGGGAGCACTATGAGAATTCTAGCACTCACCGATATACATGGCAGGATTTCCAAAACTAAAAAGATTCTTGCCTCTATTGGACAAGTAGATGCAATAATAGTGGCTGGAGACATAACTCATTTTGAGCCTTGGGGAAAAGCAGCTGAAATACTTGAGATACTACGGGAGTCTTCTAAAGGTATGGTACTTTTTATACCTGGCAATTGCGACGATCCGGAGCTTTTAAATTATGAGGACGAAGATAATGGTGTTATAAACATTCATGGTAAATCCTATGGCATAAACAACTATATTGTGTTCGGTATAGGTGGAAGTAACCCGACACCCTTCGGTACACCTATTGAGTTTTCTGAAGAAAAAATCTCGGAGATACTCGACAAGTTTGAAGAAGATACAAGCCGACGTAACATCATTGTGGTCACCCATGCACCGATCTATGGTATCAACGATAAAATTATGGGTGTACATGTTGGCTCCAAAGCACTTCACGATTTCTTAGAAAAATATTCAGATAAAATACGTCTGTGGATTACTGGTCATCTACATGAGTATAGGTATGCTATAAACTATAATGATACGATCATAATTAATCCGGGACCTGCTATGCGTGGATACTATGGATTAATCGAAATAAGCCATGAAAAAGTAAAAACATATCTAGGTAGTATATGAGTAACAACTTGCTTTAATCAAAGAGCTCTGGATAATCATTTATGAAAGAATACAGATCCTTGGCTACATATGTTGGCGTATAAGGCGATGATTCAAGGTCTTCTGGCTTCGAAGTGCCGGTCAGCACTAACAACGTATCTACACCAGCACGAACGCCTAAGGCAATATCTGTGTCCAGACTATCACCTATAACTAGGACTTCTTCTTTATTTGTAGATTTAATCGCGAGATCAAGTATCCAAGTGTTTGGTTTGCCAGCGTTAAAATCTGGTTTTCTACCAGTAGTTCTTACTATCATCTCGACTATTGATCCGGCACCAGGATCAAGCCCATCTTCTATGGGTAGTGTCGAGTCAGTGTTTGTAACAACAAATACTGCTCCTCTGCTAATCATTCTTGAGGCTACTCTAACTTTACTATACGTTACGTGTCTATCCAGACCCGCAATGACGTGATCGGCTATCATATCCTGTGATACGGGGATCAAACCGTTGACTACTGCTTCATAATAAAGCCCTGCCTCGCCTATGATGAACACGAACCTGCCACCTTGTTCTTTAATCCATCTGGTTGCGGCATAGGCGGAAGTAATAATGTCGTCTACACTGGCTTGCAGACCTAATTTTCTAAGAATTTCCGCGTATTCTGGCCGTGACTTGGTCGCATTATTCGTTAGATACTTTATCTTAATACCTCTGGCGATCAGTTGATTCAACGCCACTATGTTCTGTTTTAATGGTTTACCTCCTCTCCACACTACTCCATCGAGATCAGTTACGACAAGACTGTATTTTTTCATAGAATACTCGCCTCTATTTTCCCGAGAATCTTCTTCGCTAGAACTTCAATGTTTTCTCCAAAAGCATATAGTCCTCTCGGATCATATTCGAGCATTCTACACTCCATTGTCGACACTTTATCTGCTTTCATGATCTTTGCATAGGGTGCTTTACCTGTCAGAGAAATGCATAAAATATAGTCTTCGTCGGCATACCGTGCTATGCACATAATGTATTTGCCCTGGTCTTCGCACAAGATTTTGTCAAAATATTTTGATAAAACAGTCCTGATACTCATAAGGATCACTCATCTTTAGAAAAACATCAGACTAGATAGAGTTTTTTCCTCACTTCATCAGGTACGTCGTCTTCTCTTAAGATGTAGTGTGATAGTGGGGCTTCCTTGGTTTTAGGTCCAACGACTATATATCTCGTCGGATCATTTATGTCGAATGATTCCTCTTTCTTACCCTTCTTTTTGAGCCTTATGTTTAGTACTCTTACCTTGACGTACCATCCATCTTTTCTCTGTATGTAAATATATTTGCCGTGTTTGCCCCCCATTCATAATCACCCATTCTTCCTGATTGGAGAAAAGTATTCATAGGCGAATATAAGGATTTATTCTCCTATTTCTTCCAGGTATAGAATCTCCCTATCAAGTAGTTTAGAATAAATCCTGCGAGTATTCCAAAAGCAGCACTAACAAGCACCTCGAAGTGGAGTAGACCTGTGAGTAGGCCTATGGTTGCAGACTGGGCTAATAGGCTCCCAAGACTGGCTAGATGATACTTAAGCCACCGCTTTATCCTCGACAATAGGTCTCTCTCTAGTTCTAAGTCTCTGAAAGTCCATAGTTCGTGCAGGATAAAGTTCCAGGATAAGCTTATCTCGAAGCCCGTATATGCCATGAGAAATAGGCCTAGGGGGGATGTGAGGAGTGTTGGATAATGTGTACTTAGAAATTGTATTGTGCCGAGATTAACTATTGCGCCTGAGAAGCCTACGAGGCCGAATTTGATAATGCGTAGGGGCTCATGTAGAGCTATTAGGAGTGTCTTCGGCAGTCTGCCATATATCGTTAGGACGTAGTCATATAGTGGTACATCGTATAGTACCTCAACTATCCTTGTAGCCCTTTCTAAAAGATCATCGAGACTGGTTATATTATTGATTTTCTGAACAAGATCCCTCCTAATGATCACTGCAAGACTTGACTGAAGCTTGTCATTCTTTAAAGGAATAGGGGATTTAGACAATGTAAGTAAGAGGCGTGAAAATGGAGACTTGGGCTTTCCTATCACTATGACCATGTCATTATCCTTAAA
>JALSQP010000099.1 GCA_026985375.1 Desulfurococcales archaeon
CGTTATAAACCTTGACATGATCGGCTCTAAACAATGGATAACGGGTTCGAGTCTATCAATTGTCGCGCCCCCATTATTTGTCGACGAGAAGCCGGTGGCGGCCGCATGGGTAGCGGCATACACAGTGTTTAACTCGGCTTCAAGCTTTGGAGGTAATAGTTTACCGAGGTATAAGTGGGAGATCAACCCATACACTATGGGGAGTGATCACGATGTGGCGCTTGCAACCGGTGTGCCTGCAACTATGTTCAATGAGTGGCCAAGTAAATACTATCACACCGATATGGATACCTTCGACACTATTAGCAGGGATAACCTTAACCGCATCATAGCAGCTTCCCTCTTAGCCTATCACATACTCAAAAACAATGAAGAAGCAACAAAAGCTGTCGAGGCCTTCAACAACTACAGGCTTGGATGGTATTATCTAGAGAGCGCAAAACGCGGAGTACAACCCATAATCAGTCCGACCAAGCTTATCTCTGAAAAACTCCTAGACAGCGCGACCGATAAGCCGTTGCTACCATCACCTATAACATCAAGAAAAATAATGAACGTGCTTGGCGTTGAGGAGTATAAAGAACTCAAAAAGATAAAAGGGTCGATCGAGTATCTTGGCCTTTACGCGCCTCTACTCTATAGTTTAGGAGTAACGGATCCCAAGAGGACAGGAGAGTACTATCAGTCAGAGAAATTGCTAAGATGGCGTGATGATGAAGAGAAGAGAATAATCGATGCCTTCACCAGGATCAAGGAAGAACTACTCCATTAGCTAGAGAACAGGTCTTTATGTCACGGCAAGTCCTCAATAAAACTTTCTTTTTATTTGCATGTTCAACCACTTTTTCTACGTATTTCTTCCAGTTCGGGTCTCTCAATAGATGGTGATCATAGATTATCAATTCGGGTCTCTGATCAATAATGTATATGATGTTTTCTATCGCCCTATTCAGATTTATTTTGTTAAACATGTACGGGTACAGGTATGTAGGTGGACCATCAAGCAATAGTATATCAGGTTTAGAATCAGCTATATAGTAGGCGTAATCTTCTATTATTGGCCCCATCACATCGCTCGTATAAAATATTCTCTTATTTCCAGTATCAATTATGAGGGGAACGACCCAGCCTGTCCTATCATATTCTATACCGTGATACCAGGGCTCCAGGAATTTTATCACTATACCGCCATACTTGATAGTTCTATTTTCTGCCCAATGTATTTCGAACTGATCGGCGTGTATTTCGCGAACCCATTTGTTCTTAAGCCATAGTCTCTTTAGTCGTCTGAACCATTCTTTTCCTTTTTCCAGTAACTCTTTTCTCCTCGTATTATAATCGCCGAAGTCCTTAGAGAGAGCATGATCTAATGTTTCTATAGGGTCAGGTAATTCGATATCAGGTGGCAATTCCTGGTATTTCTCAAGGTTTTCACCGATTATGGATAACAGTTCTGATAAGAATAGCCTAGCTCTTTTCCACTGGCTTTTATTAATATATATGTTCGGGTTCTTGACAAACAATTTCTTCCGCATATAAATATTATGGCTCAGATCCTTATCGCTAGGCAGAATATGATGATCATAATGGTAATGAGTTATAATGACTATTTTCGATCGACGCGCATATTTCTCGATCTCTCCAACCGCTCTTCTCCTCAGCTTCCTCTTAGCGTCTGGATCGAGAGGATAGGAAGGCTGAAGAGCCGCCGCACCAGGATCAATCAGGATGTATCCTTTGTGAGTTTCTATAGCGAAAGAAAACGATTTAGCCCCAAGGCTATCACACCAAACGATGTGGAATCGCGAATGACTGTCCAATAGACTCCCCTAACAGCTATATTATTTTGATATAGAGTAGTGATAGATTTTAGTATAGGGTTGACCGTAGATTTTTGTTTCAGATAGATTTGTTCTTGAGGGGTATCAATTGCCCGTTATTAGGATATCGAGAAGCGACCTAGAAAGGCTTGTCGGTAAAAAGCTATCTGATGAAGAAATAATGGATATCCTTCCAAGGATTAAGTGTGAGATCGAGGTCATTGAGGACGATACCATAGAGTTCGAGACCACACATGATCGTCCTGACCTTTATAGTGTCGAAGGCGTCGCCAGAGCTATACGTTCATTCTTGAATATGGGGATAACCCGATACAATTATGTTGATCTAGGATATAAGGCCTACAACAAAGGAGTCCCTAGGAGGCCATATGCAACTTTCGCAGTCGTGAGAGATCTCGAACTAGACGAGGAAGCGGTTAAACAGATGATGCAGCTCCAAGAAAAACTGTCCATAACATATGGTAGGAGAAGGAGAAAAGCTAGCATAGGTATCTATGATCTGGATAAATTTGAAATGCCCATCTACTATGAGCTCGTTGATCCTGAGAAGACCAAGCTAATTCCACTTGAAGGTAAGAAGGAATTAACGCTTAAGGAGATCCTATCCGAGACTGAGAAGGGACAGGAATATGGGCATTTGATAGCTTCTTGGGAGAAGTATCCGGTGATCAGAGATGCTAATGGCAAGATACTATCATTACCACCGATAATTAATGGCGAAGAGACCAAGGTAACTATTGAAACAAAGAACATATTGATAGATTCTACGGGATCTGATCTAGATACTGTCATCGATATGGTAACGATTATGGCAACCAGCCTTGCCGAGAGAAGCAAAACTAAAACTATTGCTTATGTCTTTACATTCATGGATAAGGATAAGATCGTTATAGCCCCAAGGGATAAGGGCCCTATAATAAACGTTAGTCTAGGGAAGGCCAGAGATATACTAGGAGTTGATCTATCCTTGGAAACGAGTATTGAATTATTGTCAAAGTCAGGAATAGAAGCAAGGGTTCAGCCTGACAATGCCTTGGAGGTACTAGTTCCTCCATACCGTATTGATCTCAAAACTGAGATAGATATTATCGAAGAACTCGCGATAATGTATGGACTCGACAATATCGGCAGGGCATCGTATGATATACCTCCCTCGAAAGGCCCGGGAAGGATTCATCCGATTGAGTTCTTATCTAGAAAAATAAGGCTCATAACAGCTAGCTATGGCTTCATCGAGGTTGCCAACTATATTATGAGCAACTATTACATGCAAAGCAAGGTGTTCGGCTCAGAGAAACCCATCATTAAGGTGCTCAACCCCAAAATGGAGAAATACACCGGATTGAGAAGATGGCTAACTCCCGGCCTAGTAAATATTGTGAAGGAAAACCAGGAGCGCGAATCAGTGATAAAGATCTTTGAGGTAGGCGACGTTGTGCTTCCCGATCTGGAGAGCCCGACAGGTGCTAAGATCGAGAGGAGGCTCGGGATAGCGATAAGTCATGAAAAAGCGACGCTGACTGATGGTCTAGCATATGTGCACGCCATACTTGATAGGCTAGGTGTGCCTCATAAATTCGAAAAAGGATATGTTAACGGATTGTTGAAACAAAGAACAGCATTCATAGTCCATAATGATAGACGTATAGGATTCGTTGGTGAAGTGCATCCTAAGACTCTTAAAGAATTAGGGATCAATAGACCGGTCATAGTTGCTGAGATTTATCTTAATGATTTATTAGATATTCTTAGATAAGATAGTTGCTGAGGATGAGGCTTAGAAGGGATGACCCGTCCTGCGGGGATGAATTAACGGGCCTGACTGAACTCTTTTCTTTATCATTCTTTCGGGTAAGCGATCATATAGAGAATCGGGGCTAGAACCGTCGTTGTTATAGCTACTGTTATAGCTGTGCTATAGTATGTCTGATTGATTACTCCTATTGATAAGCCAAGGTTAAGCAGTGCCGTTTCGAGCGCGCCTCTTCCCGACATTGCGAGACCTACTGCTACGCTTTTTCTTTTATCCCTAAGTATTTTGTATGCTATTGGCATTGCTCCAATGAATTTGCCAAATACAGCCATCGACAGCAGTGTAGCGTATAATAATGGGTCTATGGCTCTAGGGACATATACTACTCCTATGTACGTGAAGAATAACGGTATGAATATAACATCTAGCACTATTGTGAAATCGCTTATGAACTCAGAGATAGCTATCCTCGTCCTAAGGAATGGATCATGGAATTCTCTCCCCCTACCGATCAGTATACCGGCGAGATATGCGCCGATAAGCTCACTTAAACCAGCCATTCTTGCAAGGAAGGCAAGACCGAGAGCTAATATTATACAGGATGTCGCGAACCACAAGTAATCATGGCTAATCGCTTTATAGAATCCCATAAATCTTCTCGATAGAAGTCCGCTAATATAGAATATCACTGCGAGAAATACGGTAGTTTTTATCGATAATATAACAAGAGACTCTAGGTCTATGACTCCATTATTTAGTCCGGCTATAATGCCTATAACGATCACTGCCATAATGTCATCGACAAAGCTCGCTCCAACAAGTAAGCTCTTACTTTTAACATCGCCTCTATGCGCTACAATGGCAGCCACTGTCTCGGTCGCCGTGTTAGATAGTACTGCGGCCAGGAAGATTGCTGCTAATAAGCTGACACCAAGGGATAAAGACGCTACAAGAACTAAGAGAAAGGTGGTTGTGACGCCCATGGCACCCATAAGCACTACGGCGCTCCCGTGGCGTCTGAGTTCTCTAAAATCAGTTGTTAGGCCAGTATAGAACATCAGTAGGAGTAAGCCAAAGGAGGCTATACTCATTAGCTCTGGAGATGGATATACTATTCCTAGGACGTATGGGCCGAGTATAATCCCAGCTATGACATGGGCCGCGACTGGATGGAGTTTGTATTTTCTAAACGGTATCTCGAGGATCTTAGCAAGTACTAGGAGGGATACCAGTCCAAGTATAAATGTTTCTTCTTGATACAATCTCTCTTCACTCCAACATATAGGAAGCAACTAGTCTTCCATCAGTTAATAGGATGTAGCTTTTTCTCGTTATTATAGGCATGACATTTGGGCCAAACACTTCTTCTTGTACAAGGTATCCGTCTTTTATCTTGTATAGCCTAGTGATGGTGTTTCTTTTCATCTGCTCATGTACAGCAACGATGTCTGAGGCCACTAATGCATAGTAAATATTGCCTATGATATGGCTTGACCACCTTATCCCTCCTCTAAAATCATAATTTGCGATAACAGGCATTCCCATTATGACTGATAATGCTGTGACGCTTAAATCGTCTGGGTTGATATTGTATACTCCTCTTGTGAACGGAGGCCTCGTAACAGTATAGTCTATAGAGTAATCTATGAGATTGTAGACGCGCATCTCATTTCTATCCATTATTGCTACTTGTTTAGAGCTAAACCTGGCCATTCCCGATATCCTATGCGGTATAGGATTGAAAGGTATAAATAACGGTACTCCCTCATCGCTTATAACCTCCTCACCATCATTGTTATAGCCACGGCAATAGAGTCTCCCCTCCTGCTCACTGATAATAAATATCATGTCTGGTGAAGAGACAAGATACCCTCCAAACCTCGATAGCTCATCGATAATGGCGCCTGTCGATGCATCGAATATTACCGATGCTGTATTCTCCTCCGTGAATCCATGGGCTGTCACTGCAATGATATTATCAGTCGCGGCAACGTCAAAAGAAAATATTTTACCCAAACCTATTGTCTCGAGTACGTCCCCATGTACGCTGTAGACTTGGATTTCCAAAGTATAATTTGGGGAGAGTATTGCTGCTACACATATGTCTTTACGACACTCCATCTTAGCATCAAGGCCTCTTACGATCTTACTCCAAACCTTCTTCTTATATCCCTTGAAACACTGGAAGGTGAAGAACTCGCGTCTACGCTCAACTGATCCCCTTAGTTCCACCTCTTCTAGTGTATTGATGCTTGTCTTCCCACTGATCGAATTGATTCTATACTCTATCATTTTATCGACGCAATACAGCTTTATTATGAGCCACTCACCATCAATGCTAAATCCGTCGAGGCTACAATAATCTGGAAATTTCCTCGTCCATACATGTGTAACAGGCAACACACGCGCCCCCAATTACATGATGTTAATACCTTTATATTTATCCTAAAATACTATGAACTATGTAAAACTGTTACGTTCACAATAGTAACATTACCGTGTTGGCTTATTAGTATATTAGCTGAGTAGGTGTGATGATTGAGTGAGAGAATATTCATTTCACCAATGATAATAGAAGAGAACATATTAGGAGAAGAGCCGGAGCCCAGCAGACCAAAGCAAGTATATGTATTTAAAGGAAAAGAAGAAGTTTACCCAGGGTTAGCATATAGTCGTGCATTCGTTTATGCCAGAACAGGTGGGCTAGAAAGATTCTATTTAAAACAGGTATCAGGAGTTTATCACTTATTCCATAACGAAAGAAGCCTTGCATCCGTTTATGGTCTAATATATAATATTGCTGGAACCATACAGAGGATAGGCATCGCGATCCAGCTCCCAGATTATACTCATAGTTTCATTGTGCTAGAAGGGGCCAACCCTATTTACGAGCTAACAGAGTACAAAACAGGCTTTATCTCAAAGAAAATATGTATCCCAAGAAGAATAGATGTCGGTTTATCAGGAGATAGGCTCGTGGCTTATATTAGATCGGTCACGCCCAACAACGAGAGATGCGAAGATATCGTAGTATATGAGAAATCACCTGGTAAATTCGCAACAAAGAAAGTAGGTAATGGGATACCGCTGGGCTGGAATGGGAAATGGTTCACATATTTAGAAATCAGGAAGGACGACATAGTTGTTTACGCATTCGTTATGGGTGAATGGAAAAAACACATTTTGCCCAAATTAGTTATATCTGAAAGATATCGTGTTCCAGGCGCTATGACATATTATGATGGTGAACACGCTGTTCTCAACAACGGCTACGAACTAATAGGGGTGGATCTGGAGAGTGCTACGAGCATGTGGAGAAAGACCATGGGAGAAAATGTGCAGACACCTCTTATTGCAGTTGAAGAAAAAGAAATCGTTGCCTTCAAGGCCAAAGAACTCTACGTGATAAATGTTGAGACGGGGGCTTCCCTGTGGAAACAAGAGTTTGATAAGCAGATCACAGCAGCTGGTCTCGGCTATCGATATCTAGGAGTTGCAACAAATGATATACTTTACATATATGAAAGAATAATGAACAGGTTCAGACTCATAGGTAGATACAAGATCCCAGGATTAATAAATGGAGTAAGTATTTATGAGAAAAGTGAGGATGAACAAACAGCATTAATTGGTTATATATCTCCAGACGATGTACCACATGTAATACAAGTAAATTTTGCAGAGTCGATCGGTTTTAGGATCAAAGATTTCGAAATAGCCTCAGGGGGGACAGCAGAATATGAAATAATGGAGGTCACACCAACCGTAGAGCTTATCAGAAAACCTCGAGCACAGTTAAGAGTGATCTCGGAGAGTAACAGAATAATAATCGTTGACAGGGGAAGCCCCCCAGGAACCTACACTACAACAGTTCTTGTTAAAATACCCGGTTTCTTACCAATAATCGAAGATATAAAGATCGTTATTAAGAAGCTCGAGAGCGTATTCAGAGAGATAAAGATACAACCAAAGATAGTGCCCGGCGTACTAGGTCCTTTCGTTCCTGTAACAATTGATCCGCTGGTAGAGCTTGATGATCTCTATATTGTGGCTACAAGTGATGATGGAAACCTCTTTGGAACAACAACAATATACCACGACCTACATATAGGTAGAAAGGTTCTACCGCTCTACATTCTATGGGCGAAAACAGGTATTTATCAGGCGAAGATATCAATAATAGCTAGAAGTCGCCATAGACCAATATATGAGGAGATCAGAGCAAAGATCCTAGCTGATTTCGACATACCGCCATTCCATCTAAGAGTATCTGGCACAACCGCATATATATGGTCGCCCTTCAATATAGATGCCGCCAAGATTATATTCGAGAGCAGAGAAGCAGAATACACCATTATCCAGGATCTGAGGAAGGGATGGAACGAGATCGACACTCATGGCATGATCCCAGACAGAGTTAGGATCAGGCTGAAGAGCGGTATTGAGTATATTGTATGGAGGGGTCTTAGCTGGATCCAGCTGAGGAGATCAGATTAATCATAGTGATAACAGGATTCTTGGCCCTATTATTTGAGATAGCATCTATACTATATGATCGTAGATCAAACATGCGAACGAATAAAGACAAATAACTCGTCAACCAGTTTTTCTAGTCGATTAATTCTTTCCTTAATCTCCTCTAATTCTTTCTCGAGAAGAACTACTCGCTCCTCTAAGCTGAGGATCCGCTCATCGGTATGTTCCTCCAACACTATCCACCCATGAATACATCGAGGCTTTTCTTCGCTATAAAATAGATTTCTGAAAACCAATTAATCTTCTTCAGTCTTCCCTGCTCAACAAGTCTCTCAGCACTAACTATGCCCTCATTTCCATAGACCATGATGATCTCTTTCACACTCAGAGGTTTTCTTAAAACATGGTTATAGATCTGCACCTCAACGTCTCCAGCCAATATAATATTCTGCTCAGGCTTCGACAAGCATATCTTCACTTCTAGGCCTTCTTCCTCGAGGATCTCCTTAGCCTTATCGATCTGTTTTCCTCTGAGAGGTTTTATTCCCGTTGTTCTACTAGGTCTATCAATACTTTTGAGTAAAACCTTAGCTATGCCTATGTTTCTGAGTGTCGCAGCGAGCTCGAGCAAATATTGTGTTTCACTAGGATTAAACCACTCGTTTCTGAACAGATTGATTTCGGCTAATATTTTACGTCTAGCATACCTGGGAAGAGAACGAATCACTGCTTTCAAGAAGCCTATTCTGGCTCTCTCAATAGGCTCGACTAGAGTTCCACGATGCTCTCCTACTACGTCGAGGGGTATCAATACATAATCTACTTTGCTGAAAATAGGCTGTGCCCATTCTTCGTTCAACAAGTACCCGGTTGTCCTCAATACGATCTGGTTAGAGCATCCACAATCGGAGGAGATCTCCCTGATCTTCTCGATAATTAGTGGTGTGTGAAAATTAAGCAGAGGATCACCCATTCCCCAGATCATGATAGTGTTAAAGACGCATCCATTTAGCTTTATGAATTCCTCTATTTCTCCAGCGATCCTGTCCGGAGAAACATATGGTCGGGGCTGGAGTGTTTTCTTATAAAACCATGGCATAATCGGACAATAAATGCAATTATATGGGCATTTCCTCGGTGGCATAAGAGGGTCTATTCCCAGGGAATAGCCCCAACACCTGCTAGGGTGCGGGCCATAAATACATTTGATGTTCATTGCTAACCTACCTACGTGTATTTTCTAGTATCGCGACAAAGAATCCCTGTGAATTATGTATGTGGGGCATAATCCTTGCAGCTCTATCTGATGACTTAAAGCCGGGATAAGATCTAGCTAGTCTTTTATCATTAATTTTGATCGGCTCAGCTAGGCCCTCGTTCATTAATCTCTCCACAACCATTTCTCCTTCGAGAGGATGAATACTACATGTAATATATTCTATCGTACTAATACCGCTCAGTAAGAGGTTCTTAAGAATAGAATACTGTATCTCATGATAATGTCTTAGCTTATCTCTCCTCATAATACTTAGCTTGATGGCAGGATCTGATGATATAGCACCACTTCCACTACAGGGAGCGTCAACCAAGGCTAGATTGAATTCTCTTCCATTTATACCAATAATGGCTGAATCTCCATTTACAAGAGTTACAAGATGCCTGCTCACCCCAAGCCTTCTGAGCAATTCATCTTCAACTCTTAGTCTTTTCAAAGACTTGTCAATAGCGACGGCAATGACTCTATTATTTGTGAGCATAAAGATCTGGCTGAGCTTATTCCCGGGCGCACTACAAGCATCTAATATCTTCATATGTTCTTCCAAAGATAGAATATCGATAGCCAGAGCACTCGCAAGGTCTTGAGGAACAACAATTCCTTTTCTAATAACATCTAGATTTTTTAGAGAGCCCCACTTCGGATACTCAACAAACACCATGTATTTAACGAGCGTGGAGCGTGATATTATGAGGTTGTTCTTTTCCAATAAATTAATGGCTTCCTCTACGGAGGTTTTAAGAGTATTTATCCTGAGCCAACGTCTTTTCTCATTCATTTTTCTCAACATTTTCTCAAGTTCACGCCTATCCATAACCTCTAATAGATCCTTTATCAGGTATTCCGGAAAGCCATATAGGATACTAAGTCTTTTAGAGCAAGAGAGCTTTAATGCTTCCTCTCTCAGTTTTCTCTGGAGCTGTTTCACGCTGAAGCCCAGCGATGCAAAATAAGCTGCTAGCCCAGCTGGGTGTACACCGTATCCGTTCTTTGCAGATAACCATCTTATGCCATAGTAATATGAGATAAAGTACCATCCCACCTTATAAAATGTTTTT
>JALSQP010000100.1 GCA_026985375.1 Desulfurococcales archaeon
GTAAAGCCTTGGGTTAAGTACTGGGTCCATGTGGGAATGGTTGAGATCTCCGGGGAAAAGATGAGCAAAAGTCTTGGAAACATAATAACGCTTAGAGAAGCCTTTAAGAAATGGCGTCCGGAGACCCTCAGGCTATGGTATCTCACGGGACATTACCGTAAACCACTGGTATTCACAGATGAAGCCTTGAACCAGGCATCTAAACTATACGAACGACTAGTTGCATCCATTCAGCTCATAGAGAAGCTAAGCAGAGAAGCAATCGATATGCATCGTATGGATGAACAGGACATTGCATTGCTTCATGAGATCCTCGAGACACATACACGGTTCCACGAAGCACTGAGCAATGATTTCAACACGCCTGGGGCATTGGCAGCTGCGAGAAAACTTACGAACATAGTATTTAAGGAGCTTCAGTACAGGCCAAAATACATGCTTATATGGACAACATACAGGTTATTCAAGGAATTCAATGTTGTTCTAGGAGTCCTTGACAAGTATTTCACAAGGACGCCTGAAGAGCTCGAGACATTTGTGGAATCACTGATAAAAATAATTGTTGACATTAGATCAAGACTTAGGCAGAGAAAAGAATATGAGTTATCCGACTTCATACGAGAAGAGCTCGCAAAAATAGGAGTTGTACTAATGGATCGAGGCAAGGAGACCAGCTGGATGATTAAGTGATGACGATATCGGCCAAACGTAAATGGAGGAGTAGCGAAAGAATAGCCCTATCCTTTCTCGAAGAGCTAGGATACAGGATCATCGATACTCATGTCCGTATAAAACAGCATGGTTTCGAAATAGCAGAAATAGATGCCATTGTCGATGATGAGAATGGGAATAGATATGCCGTTGAGATCAAGGCTGGAAGGATAGATGTTAATGGTGTCCGCCAAGCATATGTGAACGCTGTTGTTGCCGGATATAAACCGTTAGTAGTGGCCAAGGGATATGCGGATGACTCGGCACGAGAGCTTGCCGATAAACTTGGTGTTAAGGTGATACAGTTGAGTGATTATTTTCTAATTGAAGCGGAAGAGCTAGAGAACATAATAAGGGACACGATAACAAATACTTTAGCCGACTTCCTTACGATCATAGCTGAAGACAAACAAATACCTCTGGAAGACCTAAGACTTCTAGAGAAAATAGTGGCTTCTCCGACGATGAAAGATCTCTCGGAAAAGCTTGACTTGCATATACATGATGTTGTAAGAGAAATAAAGAGATTACAGAACAAGGATATAATCCCGAAGAATGCGAAGAGCTACGGGAAAGTCAGGCTCTATGCCGCTATGAGACTAGCGGGTTATCACTTTGGGCTCTTGAAGAAACTTATATCTTCTTTACACGAACAATGCAGTCAAGGGGAACGTACTTAGTCAGGAAAATACGATCAGTCGCATAGAGCAATTCATAACCATGCCTCTCAAGACACTTTGGGTCAATGATAAGAACAACGGGTTTACCGTGTCTTCTCCCTGTATCGATAGCTGATTCTTCTTCGTTTGTTAGATGAACATATTGGCGCTTCATAGGCTTAATCCCCTCCTTCAAGATGCTCTTAAGAGAAGACAGTGATGTTCCGTGATATAGTGGCTTATCCCATTTTATCCTGGGATAATTAATGGATACTCTGAAGCTATGGCCATATCTAGCACGTATCATTCCGTTTTTCAGCTCAAATCTACTCTTGGGGTCAAGCCTCGCTATAGCAACTACGTGCTCATAGGTTACCCATTGGTAAAACTCCCTGTTGTGCCAGCATTTCTTAATACCCCTGACAAGTTCATCTATTTTCACCCATCCTTCACTGTCGGGTTCTACACATGCTTCCTGCGGAAAATGTCTGAGGATACCACTAATCAATTTGCTAAGCTTGACGCGCCTGACAGGATCGATCAATAGAGTCCAGCCCCCAATACATTCATTCGGGTTCTCAACATATCTGCCATCCACACACTTGTATATCGGCCTCAAAGACTTCACCCTACGATACCATTATAATCCCAAAAAAGATATAGTCTTAGACCTAGCTATGAGGAACGCGCCGGAAGCTGGAGCCTCTCCGTAGGCCAGGGCGGAGAGGCCATGAATGAACACTCTTTCTCTGAGCACCATCATTGTTCAAGAACGATGTATGGATTATAGCTTGTCAATAATGGTTAACAAATACTCGATAGTCTTATCAGGTTTTGGCGGTGATATTTCAATTCTTAGCGACGCCTGTTTATACCTATCAATATTATTGAGTATATCGAGTATTTTAGAAGCAATAGTTTCAGGATCATTTGACGGACTATAAACTATGAGTCCCGTATCTTCGTATATCCATGCTAGACCCTGATCTTTTGACGTTATAACCGGGCGTCTGCTGCCGATAGCTCGTGCTACAATAGTGGTAGAGGTGTGATCTATATCTGTTACGACTACCGTTGTAACCCTAGGAATTATACCTTCGAGCGTATCGCTCATCACACATACTACATGTGGATCTATGTTGCAATCTACTTTATTCTCCTTGGTGAGCCCGATTACTATAAGTGGGGTCATTTCGACTTCTCTTAATAGCTCGATCAATCTCTTAACGGTCTCGCATTTAATCTTCTTGGATATCAACAATATCTTAGGAGGATCAATAGGTATCTCTCCTACGAACTTCTCTTTTTCCCACGAGTATATGGGGAGATAAACGTAATCAAACTTATCAAATATGAAGCCAAATAATAACCTTTCTCTCGGAGTAGTATATCCTATCATAATGTAGGTGCCACATGCCCTTAATCGGCTGAGAGCTAGATTAACTGTGGAAATCAATGCGATATTCTTAGAGCTAAAGTTATGGTGGGGATCAGGTGGTATTATAAACAACAGGAAGATGGGTTTCACTTTTGCAATTGACGATAGAATCACCGGGAGATGCTTGTCAATCCTAGAAATAATGACAATACGAGCATTCTTGGGAATTGACCTCAAGACAAATAATTTTTCAATATAAGTTCTAAGATTCTTAAGCCGAATATCATATAGAGAAATATACTCTGTTCTTGCCCCCATCTTCTCGAAAAGCTCGATCAATCTCTTATCAAACTCCGGGTCATATCTGCTTATAACAAATATTTCCCTGCGCATTATACATCATCAAATTAACTAAGATGACTAGCCTAGATAAATACTTGTAGGGAGATGAGCTGGTCTTGCCCAACATATTTGATGAAATCAACGCATTAAAGGAGGAAATCAGAGACAGACTCAGCAGTAAGCTTTCCAAGAAAGAAATACGTGAAGCAGTTCATGATCCCCATGCTCATAGGAGGCCCAGACCCTGTGGGTTAACAGTTCATACAGGTATAGGCTGCCCTCTACGATGTGTATATTGTTACATATATGATATGGGGTTCCAGCACAATATCAGGCAATATCCCTTGAGCCCCGAGCAACTAGTATATGCGTTAGCCTCTAACCCATATTTTATACCGGGTAGAAATGGTACGTTAATAGCTATGGGCTCGGTCACTGAGCCTTTTCTACCGCAAACTAAGGATCTCAGTATCAGGTATATCGAGGCGATAACTAAATATCTAGGCAATCCAATACAGTTTTCGACAAAAATGTATATCGATAAGCGGGATGCTTGGAGAATAGCCGATATAGATCCTGATATAAGCCCATTGATAACGATAATTACTATTAAGCATAGAGTCGAGCTAGAGCCGTACGCCCCGTTACCCGAGCTTAGGTTCAGGACCATAGAGAATCTCTTGGAGGCAGGTCTTAAACCAATTCTCTTTTACAGACCCATAATCCCTGGAATAGCTGAAGAAGAATATGAGGAAATACTTGTGAGGGCTAAGGCCGCTGGAGCTATAGGTGTAGTTGCTGGAGGACTGAGGGTCACAAAGAACATATTGTCTAGACTGTCCGAAAAAGGCGTTCCTGTCAAGGAGATTCTTCGACGGATGACAGGGCCTCTCCACGATAACGAGCAAGCCCCAGTCATGGTATCCGATATCAAGATGAGGATCAAGGATAAGGCTTTATCGCTGGGCTTCATCTTTTTCTCGCAGGCCTGTATGGCAAATATATATACCCATGGCATGTATTGCCTCCGTATGGTCGTGGAAAGAACGGTTTCAGCTAGGTTTAATTTACCATCTAGCACAGAAATAGAGAATATAGTTAAGAAAGCTGGCCTTACACCAATAAGAATACGTTTCACGCGCTACACACTAATTGTAAGGGTTAAGGAACCATGTGATAAGGTGAGGAAGTTTCTGTTACAAGAGCTTATCAAATATAGGTATAAGATCTGTGTCTCTATAAAATGTGAGAAAACATAATCACTTTGATCTTATCTTTGCAATAATTTCACTGGCGAGCTTTGCTAGGTCTTCTTCTGAAACTATATCCCTAACATGAGTCTTTAATACATATAGGTCTACCTTGCCCGTCAGCTTGTCTTTAACCCTGATGATGTCTCCATCTCTTCGATGATATATATCCAGTAGCTCTACCTGCTCTTTAGACAATAGATCAGCTAGTATCTTGCTCGGCGTTTTCGGCATGTTGTCCACCTTCCAGCCTACATCTTGAAACTGGGATATTTTGAATCGAAAGTGTAGTTAAATACTTTATCTGTCAATCATTGTTCTCTTGAAAGGTGTTCAGCGATGATCAGAAAGTATCTACGATGGAACAACGGATACGTTATGCTCGAACTAAGAGATTCAGAGTATTTATTACTATTTGCAAACAATACAATATTGTTTAGATCACGATCGGTATTTGTGGAGAAGAATGTAGCTGGAAACAAGGTTGTTTACTCCAAGAAAAAAAGATATGTTTATGTTATCTTTTCGAAGCATCTTCTTCCCTATAGCGAGTTCGGAAAGAAAGCTGTTGATGAATACATTGATTATCAGATCGAAGTACGCTACACTAGACTAAAATACGGTAACTATTTAACCTTAAACCTCCCAGGAGCCCATCTATATGATCATGTCATATTAACTGATGAACAAATGTGTATAGTAATATCGGCGAAGAGGAACGCTTATTTCGAGAGAACAGATGACGGGCTTACTGTCTATCTCGTTTAGTCTGCACATTTTATCATTGTACCAATAAATTCTTCGCCTTTTATGGCCCTAACAGCGTTTTCAATATCAAATCCTGACACAATATGGATAGGAGTGCCTATCTTACACGATAGATTATACATTTTAACAACCTTACCGACTATTCCACCAGTCGCATCAGTACTCGCATTTTTGGATATTTTATCGATAACATCCTCGTAGTTGTTCTTATCAATAATTCTGATGAGCTCAACATCATCGTATTTGGTAGGATCACGATCATATACTCCCTTCACATCAGTTAGGAGCACAACACGCACGGGTTTAATATGTTTTGACAGCTCTAGGAAAACATCTTCTGTAGATAGGACTCTAAACACTCTTGCTAGGGAATGAATACACTCACCATATACCATGGGCACAACATTGTTTCTAAGTGCGATCTTTATCGGTTCCACAAACACTTCAAGGCCCTGTTCCCCCTCGTATATTATAGCTGATGTCTGAAAAGAGACAGCAGGAATACCATTATTCACGAGATAATCAACAATTAAGTGATTAAGATCCCTTGTCGCCTCCTGGCATTTTACAAGCGTCGAAACAGATTCTTCTTCGCCACATAGGACTATTGGATGGGCAAAGCTGCCTCCTCCATTGCCCAGTAGGATATTGTATTCATTGACTACTTCTCTGAGTATCTCTACAGAATTTTTGAGGGCCGTGAAATTAATAGAGTAAAACTTATCCTTGTAAGTGATGAAGCTACCTCCAAGCTTAACAAATACTGTGCCTTCACTAGTCTTCAAGACTCGGTCACCCACCATCTTTACTATAATAAATTTTTATCAATCATTAAAACTATAATGAAGAAACGGTGTGGTCTACTAGTGGTAGCTCGAAGGAAATATGTGAATGGGTTTAAAGACGTTATGGAACGCTTTTGGCATAAGCGGGGGATTTTCTTTCTTGTATTGGCTAACATATATATTTTCATTGTTGCACCATCCAATTGGAATTATTATGATGTCAAATATTTTATCGAGTGGAGCAAAATCACAGTAACACATGGCTTATTCTCCGTATATGCATTAGCAGATAAAGTATCATATCCTCCTCTCGCTGTTGTCCTTTTTGTTCCTTTTTACTTGCTCGCAACTATGATCTCGAATAATCTCCTCGTTATTAGGTTCATAGTAAAACTTCCATTGATTATAGTATTTAATTTGATCTACTATGTTTTGCTCAAATATTATGGCTGGAATACTGCCAAGTACTGGCTTATTAATTATGGCGCATATTCAACGATTTTTGGCTATCAGTTCGATTTATATACGTCAATGTTTTTACTTTTAAGCCTTATAAGCATGGCACGGTACAAAAACCCTGTACTAACGGGCGTGTTCCTAGCACTAGCAATACTTATTAAGCCTCTCGTAGTTTTCGTGGGCTTTATTCCACTAATCAAATATTATGTTGAACGTAAAACTAGAGATCTAATACGCTATGTTAGTGCTGGTTTGATTACTGGATTAGTTATTGTATTGCCATTTATGATGTATAATCCTATTGATTTCCTTATGAAGGTCGTGATGTTCCACAGCGACCGTCTCCCTCAGGATCTAAGTATATGGGCTATTCCTTTGTACATTTTAAGGTATAACTATATGTTGCTCCCTTCGTGGGAGATCTGGTTGTGGTTACCAGCAATGCTTATAGGAGTAACCGCTTATCTGTACGTCTTCTATAGAAGTAATGAAACCAATGAATTATCCTTGGCAAAGGCATATGTAGCCATAATAATTGTATGCCTTATAACTAATAAAGTCGGCAATCTAAACTATTTGACATGGGTTATACCTTTCCTCACCATATTATTGTCTAGAGGAACACTGGGTTCATGGGGTATGAAAGCACTATATATAGCCTTACCAATAGTCTCGATGCTATTATATCCGTTTACGATATTTGGTTCAGCTGCAGTAGTACATGGCCAGGTATTCATCGCTGAAGATAAGAAGTTCTATTCAGCTGTATGGTTGATCCAGGAATCTTTTCTTGGTTCAGAATCTATAGTTCATGAAATGATTTCTATCGGTAGGGCTTACCTCTACAGCTTTATGGCGATATTATATTATTACAGATGGGCTTCAAGCATTCTATACGCAATAATATATAACTCTATGTTAGCCGCAATTCTATACCGTACGTATGGACTAAGAAGAATTGAGCTTGGTCTACCCCGTCATAAGAGGCCATCTAAAATCCTGCTTACAAGCTCTGCAACGCCCTGACCACTTGGCTTCGTGGTTACAAGGTCTACGAGTCTCTTGAGTTCTTCATCTGCGTTTCCAACGGCGACCTTTAATCCGACATATCTTATGAAATCATAGTCCATTACACTGTCTCCCACGCCAATAGTTTCTTCAGGTTTTATTCCTAGTTTCTTCATGACGTGTACAAGGGCTTTCCCCTTACCAGCATCTTTAGGAGTTAAGTGGATCGCATATCCGCTGAAACCTACCTTGATATTAGGGTCTTTCTCCTCGACGAATTTCCTTATTTCATCGACTATTTCATCGGCTTTTCTTCTGTACTCAGACCTTATTTTCAGGGCAAAATCATATGATCTGAACCTATTCTGCCAAGAGCCATATACGTAATCAGAAAATTCACCCAGTATTTCCTTGTAAATTTTCCGTGCAGAATACTTTGTCAATACCTCGAATTCATTCCCGCCCCAATAAATAATGCATCCTGTCTCCCCAATAGCTGGCCCAGATAGTCCAATGTATTTTTTGAGAGCCGCCACTACGGGAATCATATTGCTCGACACGAGTACTACACTAACTCCGTTTTTCTCAAAGGTCCTGAGAGCTCTCAGGGCATCGAGGTCAAGCTCCACGGTATTGCGGCTCACGGAGAGAGTTCCATCAATATCGAATGCGGCAAGCCTATATTTTGACATTTTATACTCCCTCGAATACTCGTTCTAATCGGCGTTACAGGATTGTAATAATCAATTATTAAATCATAGGTCCACTAGAATCATAGAAGGTGATGTAATTACAATGACACTGTACTTCGTTGGATTAGGACTAAGCAGTGGCCACCTAACATTGGAGGCAATAGATGCTATCAATGAGGCTGATAAGATAATCATTGATACCTATACGAGCATAGTATATGGTTTTACGCCTGAGCTGATTGCTAGTATTAACCCACGCGCAGAACTAGTACTGGCGCGCCGAAAGGATCTTGAGGGCAGATCTATAAAAGACATCGTCGATGAGGCTAAGCGGAAAAACATAGTAATACTTGTTCCGGGGGATCCCTTCATAGCGACCACTCATGACGCCATAAGAATAGAGGCTCTTGAGCGAGGAGTCACTGTAAAAACAATTCATGGGGTATCAATATACTCGGTTGCGGCCTCATCAACAGGTCTTCAGATATACAGATTCGGAAAAACAGTGACACTTGTATATCCTGAGGCTTTCAAGCCCTATTCGACAATTAAAACCATTTACGAGAATCTCGCAAGAAATCTTCACACACTTGTCCTGCTTGACCTCAGGCTGGAGGAGAACAAGGCCATGAGAATAGCTGAGGCTGTAGATATACTACTTGAGCTAGACGATAAGGGGATTCTCTCGAAAATAATAGCCGTAGGACTATCAAGGGCGGGGACAGCCGAACAAGTAATACACGCAGACTTGCTCTCGGGTCTCAAAAAGTATGATTATCCAGGTCCGCCAGAATGTATAATAATTGTTGCCACGCCTCACCCGGTAGAGCTTGATGCTCTTAAACTAATAGGAGGGTTGCCGGATACAGTTATTAATATGATCAATAATAATTATTCAAAACTGTTTAATCGGGGGTAAGTTCCCATGACCAAGTATCCTTATTTCCTAATAGCTATGCTAGTGGTAATAATGGTTCTACTATCCTCTATAGCTCATAGCTATCCTGTTGTAGTAAAAGATGCCCTGAATAGGACAGTTGAGATAAAGACAGTTCCAGAACATGTAGTATCATTGTCACCCAGCATAACAGAGATCATGGCATCGCTTGGGTTGCTGGATAAACTCGTGGGTGTAGACTCGGTATCATATAATGATCCATACTACGGTATCGCGAAGTACTGTAGAACGCATAATGTAGCCGATGTTGGAGGATACTGGTGGTCTGCAATAAAGACAGAGAAGATACTGGCATTAAAACCAGATCTAGTCTTGGCTGACGCTGGCGCCCATGTAAAGCTCCTCAAGTTCTTCGAGGATTATAATCTCACTGTAGTTTATCTGCACGCAGGTGCTTCTAAATCACTTGAGGATATATATTCTGATATAGCTATGATTGCGAGAATATTCAATGTATCTAAAACAAGGGTTTCACAGTTAATCCAGTCTATCGAGAACAACATATCCCTCGCGAGACAGTTCATTGCACCATACAAGTCCGTCAGAGCAGTCGTAGTTGTGGGATTCTATGAAGGCATATGGGTTGCTGGTAAAGCTACCTTTATAGATGATCTCCTATCAAAAATAGGGATAACAAATGTTGCAACCACTATCGGTTGGAAAGCAGTAAATATAGAGACAATAATGTCTTGGAAGCCGCAGATAGTGATAATCGATACAACCTACGTCACCAACAAGACCTTGACTGAGTATGGGCTCAACAAGATCAATGCGAAACTCGTTTTCCTAAACAAAACAGAGGTAGACCTGTTATCGAGGCCTGGGCCGTTAATTGGTGAAGCATCAGTACTCCTGGCTAAGAGAATAGCTAACATATTAGGTCCTGTATCAACACCTACTCCAGTAACTAAAACAATAGTTTCAACTAGCACGATATCTCATACAGTTGTTAAGACTAGTGTGACGACTGTAACAAAGGAATACGCCTCTGCTACAACCATAACTAGTACAAAGACTGTTCAACAGTCTCCATCCTACGGGGAGATAATCGGTGTTTCAATAGCTATAATTATTATTGGTGTCACGATAGGATATGCTATTGGTAAAAGGCACTAACTGTGATAAATTATGAGCATTTATAAGCTCCACAGAAGAAAGATAGTTGTTTTTTCCATAATTATAGTTGCGCTCTCCACGATCCTTTTCTTGTTGTCGTATTTGTTTCTCAATATGGGGTTTGGCTCTTCTAGAATAATATATCTGTATAGGCTCAATAGAATAATGGCAGCAGCTCTTGTAGGCTTAGTATTGGGTCTGACTGGCTCATTGTTGCAGTCAAGT
>JALSQP010000101.1 GCA_026985375.1 Desulfurococcales archaeon
AGTGCCCCTTTACCTATTCTTACAATTATTTGTCTAGACGCTAGTGGTAGTATGAATTACCGGAAAAAAATTATGATCGCTAAGGCCATCGCATATATGATCACTAAACGCAGTTATACGATTAAAACATGGCTATCACTAATTGTATTTAGGGGGAATGGCGTCAAGGAATTTATTCCTCCAACAAGAAATTATAGGAAGATTATAGAGATTCTCGATCAAATTCCTTCGGGACAAAAAACTCCTCTTTCGGAGTGTCTCTACAAGGTGATCATGGAGACTAAGCTTTTCAGAAGAAAATACAAGGATACAGTTGTAGAGGTGTTCCTAATAACTGATGGCAAAGCTAATGTTTCCCTGACTGGAAGGAATGTTGGTGAGGAGTTGAAATTTTTATCTAGCGAGATAAGACAACGGAATATCAAGCTTTACATAATAGACCCTCGGGGCAAAAGTCTTGAACCCGGTTATGATTTCATAGATCTTATAGCTAGGTATTCCCGTGCAAAGATCATTAGGATCTAGTGATAACTAATGTATCGATAATCGTTTAAAGTTAATTATCAGTCACCATGGCTCGTATTTAGATCATTTCAAATCTATTTTAAATGGGTAAACGCCCAACGTATGAAGATTCGAAAGAAATGAGAAATGTTATGGAACAAACTAATAAAAACAACACAGCTGACACTAGAACTGGTTTAAGAATAAATTGGGTGAAACTTTGGAATTACGAGCAACAATTTTACTTAATGTTTCGCAAAGTAATGATCTTCTTAATAATATTCTTTTTAGTAGGATTAACGGAGTTACAGTGATTGAGAAAGTATATGAAAATGTAAAGAATGTTTTCGGCGAAACATATATCGTTGGCGGAGGAGAGCTTTATGACAAGGTAATTGAATTTCTTGGAATAGAAGGTATAAGGGATGACTACGAAGAACCGTATTTTCTATCTAACTTGGCGCTAGCGATCCGTAGGCTAGGTAATGTATTTGTTTTTTCGCCAAATATGCCATGCATAAATCGGAGATTCGTTGAAGTGCTTATAAGAATATGGAGGCCTGGAGGCTATCTTATAGTTGCTCCTGGTTGGCAAGACAATAGCGTTGTCTATGGCCAAGCAATATATTCTAAAGATCTTACACAGGATATTGATCAACTTATCAGGGCTAAGAAATCCATTCATGATCTATACGCTCTTTATCCTGATAAGGTATATGTTCTCTATCTGGATAGGTTGCCCTTAACCTACACGTCCAGTACGGTAACCCTAAATGATGAAGAGGAACTCCAAATATTTAGGAAATTAATCAACATTAATGATTCCATGGAACATGCATGCAAGGAGATGTTCAAAGAACTATATCTTAGGAGAAGCCGCGAGACCTCGTTGTCCTCCTAGAATTTTCTTGATTGTTCTCCGAAACATTTCATCATTTTTCATTAGCCAAGAATAGTTTTTCTTAATCATCTCTGTGGCTGCCCATACTATTTCTGGTTCTCTCCTTGAACTGTCTATGACTATAAAGATCCGGTCTAAGCCTAAAACAATCGGTGATGTGTTAAAACCATGGGGAAAAACAATGTTTTTCAGAATATACCATGCCCCGTTAAGCTCCCATTCCTCAGGTATCTTCTCCCCCCTAATACTTTCCTCAAGTCTTTTCGGCGTTCTGAGAACTGGTACAAGGAGTGCTATTCGAGATCTTTTGAAAGTCCTTCTGGCTAGTTCAAGTCTCATCGTCTCAGTCCATACGAGAGCTTCTCGAAGAAACTCTATTGCTTTTTCAGGCTCCACTCCGCTTTTAATCACTAGCTTCTTATCTATAGCTGGTGGGAGCGACTTGTTTTTCTCCGGCTTGAATATGAGTAAGGCTCTGCGGCAAGGAAAATCCAGTTTATTATCTATGAAGAACGCGTCTAACAAATACTCGTTGTTTTCTACCCGTATCTTGTATGCTGGTACGGCAATTAGCACTTTAGGCATTACTCACCCACTCTTTTTGGGACTTTATTTGTCACTCCTTATTATTCATTGACCGTCGCAGACGTAAAACAAATGTATGAATATTTCACTGTTATATTATTTGGGGGAAAGACGTGGGGTTAGATTTTTATAATCCAGTCCCCCTTCTTCTTCACGTAAATGAAAACTGCAACAGGGAGAGTACTCATGAGATCTAAGTACATGCGTGCTCTATCCAAGGGGGCCGCTGCAGCCATAGCTATAATTATAATTATAGGTATTATAGCTGGAGCATACTATTACATGCAGAGCCAGAAGCCCTCTGCAACCACTACCTCCCCGCCCACCACTACCTCTACCCAGTCGCCCACCCAGACCGCTAGCCCAACCACTACTCACACTGGTACCCAGACCACTACTTCGCCGCCAAGCCAGAAGCCGCCTATTCACACCACCGTGATATACCTGATCCAGAATGATGCCACCACGA
>JALSQP010000102.1 GCA_026985375.1 Desulfurococcales archaeon
GATGGGACCCCACTCATGGATAGTCAGGGAAGAATAACAAGTCATCTCAGTGGCCTTTTCTACAGGACGATAAACATCATGGAGCATGGAATCAAGCCAGCATATGTTTTCGATGGTAAACCACCTGAGATGAAGGCCAAGGAGATAGAGAGGAGAAAGAAGATCAAGGAGGATGCGACGAAGAAGTACGAGGAGGCGATCAGAAAGGGCGACCTGGAAGCAGCCAGACGATACGCTATGATGGCTGCCAAACTAACAGATGAAATGGTGACTGATGCCAAGAAGCTCTTAGATGCAATGGGTATTCCATGGGTTCAAGCACCAGCAGAAGGAGAGGCGCAGGCAGCATATATTGCGAGCAAAGGGGATGCGTGGGCTAGCGCATCGCAGGACTATGATAGCCTAGTATTTGGTTCACCTAGGCTTGTAAGAAATCTAACCATTACGGGGAGGAGGAAGCTTCCGAGGAAGAATGTGTACATTGAGATCAAGCCTGAGGTAATAGAGCTTAAGAAACTCCTAGAAGCACTTGGTATAACTCGTGAACAACTAATAGGTATTGCGATAATGCTCGGCACAGACTATAACCCTGATGGGATAAAAGGTATAGGGCCCAAGAAGGCGTTACAGCTTATAAAAGCCTATGGATCGATAGAAAAGATCGTGAAACTATACAAGGTAGAGTTTCCAGTGCCGCCAGAGAAGATTAAGGAGTACTTCCTAAACCCGCCTATTACATCGGATTATAAGCTTGAATGGAAGGAGCCCGATGAGAAGGCAATCTACGAGATACTTGTCGAGGAACATGATTTCAATCCTGAGCGTGTGAAGAACGCTGTCCAGAGACTAATGAAAGCATACAGGGAGCATATCAAGGGCAGACAAATGGGTCTTGAAGTCTGGTTTAAACGCTAGTATTTCCACCCATACTCGCCGATCAGCGGTACGAAGAGGCACTCGATTGAACGCCTAGTAACAATTTTGCCATTCTTCTTATCGATAATGTAGAGTCTCTGTATCCACCTATCACCTATAGGGATAATCATTCGCCCCCCATCCCTTAGCTGTTCGATCAGAGGTTTTGGTATATCGGGTGCAGCCGCCGTCACGATTATTCTATCGTAGGGCGCCTTCTCGGGATAGCCGCGTGTCCCATCCCCGGTTATCACAGTGACACAATCAGTATAGCCTGTCCTATCGAGGTTACTGCGCGCATATTCAGCAAGCTCAGGTATTCTCTCTATAGAATATACGTGGCCCTCTCCATCTCTACAAACTATCTCGGCCAGTACCGCTGCTTGATAACCTGAGCCTGTACCTATCTCGAGTACCTTGTCTCCAGGTCGGGGATCCAGGGCCTCAGTCATAATGGCGACCATGTGGATAGCGCTTATAGTCTGTCCATACCCTATGGGTAATGGGCGATCAACATAGGCTAGATCTCTGTAGGGCTTAGGGATAAACTCCTCTCTGGGCACACGAAGTAGTGCTTTTTTGATCTTCTCGCTCCTAATATATCCTAGGCTCTCCAAGTACTTGACTACACGCCTTCTTTCTTCGGCAAACCGTTTTTCATTCATAACTATCAACCATGAATATATTATATAGTAATCCTACTATAACGCTAACAACGGTGAACAATACTGGTGCTCCATGAGACTATTAGGGCATATGGCCACCCAATGATAAGAGCTACGCATAGAACAACATTTGAGATAACCAAGGATACCTATCTTACTCCTAAAGGCGACTGTATTATAGGTGTGAATGCTGATAAGTCCGCTGACGATCTGGATCCTCGGGTGAAGGATGTGATAAAGAGAGATGATGTTATCATAATCATAGTATTGAGGGTCGGCCAAGCACAAGACATAGTTTTAGCACAGGGATCAGCAAAGCTTCGGTTAAGCGACCGGCGTAGAATAATAGTTAGGAAGAGTACCTACGTCGAGCCGGCAACACTAGCGATAAGAGCCAACAAGGCCGCTAGGGATATCAATAGAGTCCTCATAGATATGCTCAGAGAAGGGGCAGAGCTAATCTTGGATATATATATTCTAAGGCTTGACGAGATCCGCTCTCCATATAAAAACATAGGGGGCATAATCAATGACTTTCCTAATACCAGTTAGTTTCCAGCGTGCGAAATAACGTTTTATGAATTCGTCCCGCTCGCTTATACTGGATAGGAAGTAGAGGTGGAGCATGCCTTTACTCCTGAGTAGATACCAGTAGATCTTCTCGAACAAATGGGTAGAACGAGGTATGTTGGCTATAACTCTATCAAAACTCTCAGTCCTAAAGTATTTGAGAGCAAGACGAGCATCTATGCGGAGAGGTATTATTGTTCCCTTGATCCTCTTCTTGTTAAGCAGTATGTTCTCGACACCTAGTCTCACCGCGTACGGGTTCAGATCATTCATCAGAACAGTGGCTTTATGTAGAGAAGCAATATGTATTGCAAATCCTCCTATTCCGGCAAAAAGATCGAATATGCTCTCGCCGTCCCCAGCGTTTTCGGCAATCCTTCTATGCTCTTCGGATAATCGTGGATTATAATATGCTCTCCGAAGATCAACCTTGAGTCTTAGGCCATATTCCTTATGGATAGTTGAAGGATCATCAACACCCCATAATAGTTCAAGTTCCGCGACCCTGAACACTCCCTCCGTCCCCTTTTTAAGATATATCGTTCTAATTCTTGGATAGGTTGTGCGAAGTGCTTCCACGATCTCTTCTCTACTCATGTATTCGAGAACATTCTCCCTTACAACCGCTATGTCTCCTATAATATCGTGGGCCGGAACCTTAACTTCTTTCTTCTTTTTTACAGGAGGACTACAAATTATTAACCTCATAGGAATAGAGCTTAACTCATTATTCATAGGAGGCTCCTTCTTAACGGGAATCAATACATGGTCGTCCTTTCTAGTAATAATATGTTCGTTATCCATAATGCGCAGTGCACGAAGCAGTTTTATCGTTCTTTCCGCGTACTTCTTAGGTACCTCGATGCATTTCAAGCCGTTTTCTCTCCCTAATCCTAGTTTTTATTATCTGCTCATGTAATTGTTTAACTATAGGCCTGCTACTAATTAATCATAGACATAATATGCTCACCGACGGAGTATGGATCGGCATTGCAGAGGAATAGCTACTTCAAGAAAGCATATATCGTTTATAGGCCGAGCGAGAAATGTATAGAGCTAGCAAAGGCTGCGCGTCGCGCCCTTATATCTAAAGGTGTTAATGTCGAGACGTTCTGGGTTGACGACATAATACGTGAGGCGAGGGAGTACGTTGACCTAATAGTTGGGATTGGTGGTGATGGCACTCTTCTTAAAATATCGAGGGTGTATCCTGAGAATACACCGCTCATCTTACCAATACCTTGTGGTAGACGTACAATTCTCTACGAAGATATCGGAGCTGATGATATAGAGTGCGTAATTGACAGGGTTATCAACGGCGATTTTGTGATCGAAGATTATGACAGGTTACACATCTTATCACCTAGAGCTAGCTACTATGCATTGAACGAAGCAGCTCTCATAAGCATTGACCATGGGAGAGTATTGAGGTTCGAGTTAGAAATAGTGGCGCCCGGTATGAGATCTCATCTTTTCTTCTATGGGGATGGCATAATTGTCTCTACGCCTGCTGGTTCGGCTGCCTATAACTTGTCGGTAGGCGGTAGCCTAATGGAGTACTCTGTCAGCGGGATCAGTGTGGCTCCTCTGAATCCTATGGAGCTGAATATTAAACCAATAATAGTGTCGAGGCTCTCAAAACTACTTGTTAGAATACATGGTCACGTCGACATGTACGTTGATGGGGAAAACATGGAATCAATGGAGAAGGGCTCGGAGCTCCTCGTTGAGATGGATTTCCGTAGTTTTAGAATAATAAGGCTGAGTGGACGTAGAGATGTGGCTAAGAAAGTATTCGATAGGAGGAGGCTCTTTTTCGTTCAATAAAAAGATCTGTATAGTACTTGACACAGGGGCTCTCCTGGCCAAGTTTCATTTGATAGCGAATATATATAATGCAGAGTACTTGATCCCCGCAGAGGTCTATGATGAAGTTAGGGATATGGAGAACCGGGAAGCCCTAGAGCTAGGGCTGAATATAGGCAGGATTAGTGTTGCTGAGCCTGATCCGATGAGCATAGATGAAGCCATGAGAACTGCTAAAAAGATAGGTGAACTTGTTAAATTATCACGTACAGATATAGTAGTCGCCGCTCTAGCTCTAACTATCAAAAAGAAGTGTGGAGCAGTAGTAGTTATAACCGATGACTATAGTCTCCAGAACCTCCTATATCATATGAAAATAGGGTTCAAGCCCCTCCGGACCACCGGGATCAAAAAGCCCAGGAAGTATCATGCTTTCTGTCCGGTCTGCGGCTATGTGCCCTCAAGTCCCAAGGAGACTCTATGCCCGCTATGCGGCTCAGCAATAATTAGGAGGAGGGCTTCCTAAGAACTGCAATGAAAAAGCCCGGCATATCATCTATGTGTGGCCCGAACCTGTAGGCTGTACAGTTGCTGAAAGCCAGTTTTTCCGCATATGGTATTCTTCCCAGATCAATGCATTCCAGGCCATGGTCTTTAACAGCATATAGTATGTTGCCCTCGTTCTCCTCGTATGTGAGTGTGCAGGTGGAATATACTATCCTGCCTCCTGGCTTGACGATCTTCTTCGCGGGCCTGAAGAACTGTCTCTGATAAAGATAACTGTTCATAAGATCAGACTTTCTTGTCCTTATCTCTATCTTCGGCCTAACACCGAGTCCTGTGCATGGTGGATCAATAAATACTGCGTCAACTCTATTCTCTCCTAGCAGGTCTACATCGATATATCTTGTATCAGCAGGAGCAAGTACTGTGTTCAGGAATAGTTTAAGTCTAGTAAGGGTTTCGCGTATTCGTTCTACCTTTCCCAGATTACGATCAAAACCGAGTACTCTAGCAGTTCCTCTTGTGAGTTGTACTACATGGCTTGCCTTACCTCCGGGGGAACAGTTCATATCGACTATGAGTTGGCCGGGTCGAGGATCCATGAGTCTAGAGACCATCATGGCTGGGAGGCTCTGTGGGTAAAAATATCCCACCCTGAACTCGGGCATTTCTCTTATCGGAGGCGCCTTGTATATGCTCTTAATGTTTCTGGCTACAAGGCCGTGCCTCATCCTCTTGAGCTGGCTGGAGTCAACAACAGTAATACCTATGGCGACAGGCCTCATATTTGGAGCCATGATCGTGACGGTATCTCCACGCCTGAAAGGATCGTAGCTGACTACACCGGGAGCATAAGTGTTGGCCCCCATCAATATGGATTCTGCCGCGTGCCTGTTAACCACTATCTTTTTCTCGAGCACCTCAATTCTAAAGGGACCTTCAAGAACAATATATATTGCTTCATCAACAAAGGGGTCTGGGTAAACCCTTATCCCCCTCTCCCTTAATCTATCGATAAGCTCACCCCGTTCAACCAAGAATGTATTAACCCTTAAGTAGAGTCTCTTAGGAGGGGTATGGAGTGCCTTGATAATACTCTTGCAGAGGCTCCCCAGTGCACGACACAGGCTCCTCAATACGTATTCGTCCATACCAATAACACCGGGGCATCTACTAGGAAGAATAAATAACAGCTAAACGGGAAAATAAGAGTCTAGGATGATGATTATTGGTCTTTGGGGAAGCCCTCGAGGCGATGCCCTAGGGAACGAATGCTGATAAATAGCAACATCAATATTATTTTGATAAAATATTTTATCATTAGGATTTTTGATCATTGCTACCACCATAATTTTATCTGTAAGGTAACTATGATCTTAGATTTAGGTGAAACTATTGGTTATTGTTAACGATCTTGTTAGATTATTAAGGGATGAATTTCCGGACTTTGATTTATATTTACCTAAGACTTAAAGGATAAATTGTTAACTACACTAGCGGTAGGGCACAACCCGATTTTGTAGTCACTCTAAAAGATCAAAGAATGGAGTTCCTATTGAAGTTAAGGTTGCGTCCATGGCTAAAACTGTTGATGATGGAGTCAAACAGCTCTTTGACTATATGAAAGGGACCAAATGGGAAAAAAGCATACTGTACATATGGGATCGAAGCAAAAGCTGTCACCTATAGCCGAGCTAGAGGATTGGGAAAGCAAACTAAGTATGGAAGAACAATTATTGTAGTTGGTATTAAACGTTGAATTGCTTACTCGATAAGTAGTTATGTTTAAGTTAAATTTATTGAGACATATATAACTTTGTCTTCAATGTCTATGACAAAGCAAGATTTTTGATTTTTATAGCTAATTCTCGAGAAAGTGTTTTTCTCGTTAAAGCTGTTACCAAATATTTGTTTATACGGAATTTCAAGATCTTTAATGAACAATTCTTATCGAAATTCTATCAAGCTTGATATAGATCTATTGATCAGGTGATCTTGATTTTTGTTTAAAACAAATATGTGGTGCGGGGGGTGGGATTTGAACCCACGCAGGCCTACGCCATCGGGTCCTGAGCCCGACCCCTTTGACCTAGCTCGGGCACCCCCGCGTCTATTATTGGATTCTGGTGTTGGGGTTATAAATGTGGTTTTCGGGGTTTTCTTTGATTTTTTGGGCTGTTTTTTGGGCCTTTCTGGCTAGTTTTTCCGGTATTATTCCTTGTTCTACGAGTTGTTCTAGTTCTTCTTCATCTATTGTCTGTGTTTTTGTGTTTGTTATGACTACGTCTATTACTAGGTCGTGGTATTTTATTTCTCGGGGGAGTAATTCTGGCGGTGTGTTTATGTATGTTCCTAACCATTCTTCTCCTCTGTAGTAGTTGTGGCTTATCCACCACTCTCCTGTTTTTATGAACATGTAATCTACGTCTCCCGGTTTCTTCTCTATGTCTAGTCCGTCATATACTCCCTTGGAGTGCATTGTTCTTTTGACAATGATTATTGTACTATCCCTGTCTATCTTTACCTCGTGCATTGTTCCCAGGGTTAGATGTAGTTTTTCTCCTGTGGGCTTTATGTGTGTGATCCCTATTCTAGCTTCCCTGTTCTTCTCTAGAATATAGTCTCTAATACTACGTGAGGCATTCTCTCTCGTGAATACTTGTTTCTGGACCAGGTATTCCGTGTAATCTACTAGCTCGCTGAGGCTTTGGTCATGCGTTGATTTTAGGCTATGATGTCCGGTTATCGTAGGGACTACCTGGTTGCGTATTTCATCGAGTCTCTCCTTAGCTGTACTTGTGAGACCTATCAGGCCGAGGTATTCTCCAGGATAGATTATTGTCGGCTTTTCAGGGGGCTCCATATGTAGGATCTCATCCAGCTTCTTCATAAGTTCGTCTATCTCTCTCCTTATGTCTTCTTCCGAGGCATACATGCTACTGCTTCTTAGATGTACGCCAACTCCTTTTCCAAAGACCTTGGATGCGGCGAGGGCTAGTAAGTATTCTCTCCTAGCCTTATCCCTTATGTGTTCTGATGCCGTTAGCTTGGGCGTGCCATGGATTAGTGCGACATATTTTCCAATGATCCTAATATTTGTTGTAAGTCTGATCTTTTCCCCTGGCTTGACAGGGGGTCTTGCCACGGCCATAATAATTGTTTCTCCTGGTCTCTTCCTGCAGTTGAATAGTTCTCCTTCAAGGCCAAGTGGTAGTTTGACTCGGCACACTCTATCATTATTCTCGGTGACTACTCCGGAGACTATGCTCCATAGGCCAAGCCTTGAGCGCCACGTGAACACATCTTCGAGTGTTTCTACGAGTAGCTCGTAAACTTGTCTGGCTGGCTTCGGGGAGCCGATCACTAATATCTCGTCGTTGTCTGCATCCTTCACAGTCACTTCTGCTGGACTGGTATCGAAGTCTATACCTAGTCTTTCCTGTATAGGCTTGCTTGCCTGGACAATAGTGTAACCTTGATCAAAAAGAATTTTGGATACAGCTGTCGCTATGATTCCGCGCACACGTACATTCGCCAAGCCGGGACCACGCTAGTCTCTAACTGTCTCAAGTATAGCGATGATCTGCCATATTTTGGTCCTCGTGTTTATGGGCATGTTCGGGTCTTGGCTTATGGAGTCCAGGATGCTTATAGCGTTGGCGGCTCTGACGCCTGGACTATACTTCGTATTACGTAGCTGGTTGAGAGCCTCTGTAGCGGCTCTACGAATATTTCGTGGCACACCAGTGTCATTGATAATACTCATAAGCATGAATATGGCGTTCCTTATTTTTGTCTCATTATCAATTATCGCGGCCATAGCACTCACCCCTGATGGTTTATCTTATAAGTAGAGTGTCCCCATATTTTTCCATAACAGGTATTTGGTATTAAATAATAATCATTATTTAAACTTGTACTTCACAGTGTAATATTAATAAATATTTCATAAATATACTGTCTGACTATGAAGCGGAGCATTATTGTAGGTGGTGAAGAATGACTAGTGTCGGCCGAGACAAAGTTGTCAGGAAAATGGCTGAACTCATGAAAGCAGGGGCCGTAATGCTTTCTGAGACATGCCCTGTTCAGGGATGTAATCTGCCATTGTTCAGACTCAGATCAGGAGAAATAGTCTGCCCTGTTCATGGAAGAGTAGTTGTTGTTAGGAGCGAGGAGGAGGCGGTCGAGGTCACTAAGAAGTACGGCTTAGCCGGCGTACTAGATAAGCTAGAAGACCATGCCATTAAGATAATTGATTCTATGGTGGGAGAAGCTTCTGATCCATCACTGATCATTGAGTGGCTAGAAGTGATCGAGAGAATTGAGAGGATCAAGAAGATGATTAAAGCGAATCCTAGAAAGTAATCCTAAGCTTCTCAGCAACCAGTTTCTTAACATCCTGATATACCTCGTTGAAGCTTCTCGATGCATCCACCATTATGAGCAGTCCCTTATCAACAAGGTGCAAGTAGTTCTGCCTGACCTTCTCGAGGATCCCCAGCTGTTCGTACTCGGGGAACCTAGATGATAATCCCCTCCTCCTCTTAAGCCCTAACTCGGGATCTATGTCTAGGTAGATCGCTATGTCAGGCTTCCTAGCGAATCTGTTGATCTCGAGTATCCACTCTATTGGTGCTCCCATGGCTCCCTGGTAGGCTGCACTACTGTAGTAATAGCGGTCACACACGACTATCTTGCCTTCATGGATGGCTGGGTTTATGACCATTTCGATGTGTAGTAGTCGATCGGCAGCATATGTTAGGGCGTCTAGAAAAGCTGATCGGAAATTATTGTACTCGTTCTTAAGTATCTCTACATAGCGCGTATTATACGGCTCATATGTGTAGAGCGCACGGTATTCACTCTTCTCGAGATCTTCTAGCAGCTTATATGCTATACTAGTCTTGCCAGCCCCATCTATTCCTTCCAGAACAACGAGTTTTCCCCTGCTCAATCACCAGCACCTCTTCCCCGTGTCTGTGAAGTATTATGGCCTGCTTCTCGTTCTTAACGTGTCTTACTAATTCCTCATACTCCTTCCTGACAATAAACAATGGTATGTCTGCAAGGACTGATCCGGCAATGAGTATAGGCTCGGCCTCATACACAATCATACATGCAGGTGTGTGGCCGTAGTATTTAAGGCCGTATATTATGTATGTGCCAACTGTCGAGCCCCTTGTTCCAGGGAAGATGAGGGCTTTTCTACCGATGTAGTAGCCTTCAGCAGTTCTGCCAGTC
>JALSQP010000103.1 GCA_026985375.1 Desulfurococcales archaeon
TTTCTCTTGAACATGGTCTTGCGGCCACTTATTCCGTCTAGAAAAGCATTGATGCCGTATTCTAATCCTCTAGAATAACCCCCCTCAAGCAGGATCACCGCAGGCAATCCGAGTTTCCTGATGAGAGAACCTACTGCATGATATGACACGCCAGTCAGACGAGCATCAGAGAGCCCATCACCTAAATAGCCGTCGAGCCCTAGGGAAACTACCAATGCCTCTGGGCTGTAGGAAGTGATAAGTGTCTCTACAGATTCGATGAGCTCCAAGAATATATCATCTCCAGCCCCAGAAGGAAGCAATAAGTTCACCACATACCCTTCTCCTCGACTCTTGCCTATCTGTTCGGGAAAACATGTGAAGGGATAGAAATCAGCTGGATCCCTATGAATATCAATGTTTAACACATCATTTCTTCCATAGAAGATCTCCTCAGTACCATTACCACAATGGATGTCAACATCAAGAACGACTATTCGTCGATAACCCTGCTCTATAAAACCTATCACAGCTGCAGCCGCATTGTTTAGGATACAGAAACCCCGTGTCGGAGCACCCATGGCTTTCCCAGCTCTTCCGGCATGATGACCGGGAGGTCTCAACAAGATTAGGTAGTTACCACTGCTTCGTCTTACCCGTACTGAGGCTTCATAGGATACCTTCAAAGCAAAGAGTGCTAGATCTAGTGTGTCCCCAACAAAATATGTGTCGGGATCTAGTTCGCATGGCGCCTTATTTTTCATTCTTCTCAGATAATCGATGTATCCTCTCGCATGTATTCTTTCCGCTATCTTCAACCCGTCCTCTTGATCTTGAACATATTCTTCCCATTGTACATCATATCCTGTCTCCTCAATAGCGTTAATTATCATTGCTATTCTCCTAGGATTTTCAGGGTGTTCATACCATGGTTTATGCATCATCATAAATGCCTTTGAAGAAACTATAGTAACCACTCTAACACCTCATAATATTATGCAAAGGATAAAGCGTAATTATGATTGCGGAGCGGGGAACATAATGTATCAATTACTAGTCAAGTCGCGGAGCGACGCTGGTGCAATAGAGTCCATGATTGAGCACTTCTATAATGAATGGCCGATAATAATCAATACGTTAAAAGGAGGAAGAACTAGCCAATTAGAACACGTATTAGAAGATCTTCTGAAGAACACATGTTATAATTTCATTCTTCTAGGCAGAAAAGATCGTGACACCCATCAATCTGTTGAGAATGTTGACGGATTTAACAATGTCGTATATCTCATCAACAGAAGCAGAGTAAGAAATACTAGAATAGAGCATCTAGCATGGATTTTCGAGAAAGCCAGATCGCTTCAAAGACTAAGAATTAGTTGTTTAGACGAAGAAATTGTTTTAGGTAGATCAGCAAAACTATTGATCCCTGATCCCGAGCCATATATGGACTTGTTTATACTATATGTAAGTAAGAGCGTGTCTAAAAAGATCGGTTTGAGCGAAGGAGCTTATCTTGTCCTTAGAATGCTTGGAGGAAAACATTTAATCCTTGACGCTACAGGGGTTAAAGGCACATTATTAATACCTGATATTCCTAGGACCCCGAAGTATTCTGGAGAGAATCCATCTCCAATTAATCCGCATGAACTTGTTAGAAACAATATCGGGTTCCTCGAGAAGGAAGAAAATATCGTCGTTAGCTTTTTGGAGAAGTTCTCGAATGATTATGAACGTGTTATCGTCCCGATCAGCGGAGGTAAAGATAGTGCAACAGCATTGTACCTAGCGAAAAAGGTCTACAAAGATAAAGTTGAGGGTGTCTTCGTAGATATAGATGTGGATATGCCTTTGAACAGAGAATTCATAGAATTACTCGGGGAAAAACTCGGGGTTTATATCCACAGAGTAAAGATTAGTTTGAGAGAACATCTTATCGAGAAAGGATTCCCTACAACCAATAATAGATGGTGCACCGCGCTCAAAATATCCGCTCTGGAGAAAAAGTACGCCGATCTATGTAGAGGGTCTGGATGCTTGATTGTTGTTGGGGATAGAGATGTTGAGTCTGAGACGCGGAGCCGTCGCTCACCGGTTATTGTAACAGAGAAGTACACACGGATCGCACCGCTTAAACAATGGTCTACCCTTACACTACAGCTATATATGCTCTACAGAAACATACCACTGAACCCTCTATATGAGGAGGGCTTCTATAGGCTAGGATGCTATATCTGTCCAAGCCTTCGTGGATGGGAGCACTTAATAATACATAACTCCCCAATGCTTCGAAGCATTAAAAACGATCAAGTATACGCAGAGTATAGGAAGTACCTGGAAAACAGGGCCTAGGGAGTATAGTACTGAGCTGTCAGCAACATCTCTTTGAGCTTCTTGAGATCAGGGTCTTTCGGAACTCTTACAATTGCAAGGT
>JALSQP010000104.1 GCA_026985375.1 Desulfurococcales archaeon
CTAACAATACTGTCGATCTTATTGTTATACTACTACATGGTCATCTAAAAACTATACAAGCTATAGTAAATGATTAAATATAGGTTGTTTCATGGGTTCGGCTACTCCAAGAATATACAGACCTAATGCTTTCCTTATATCTACAGGAGCTATATCGCCTGCCCTGTAGTTTCTACCATTAATCTTAACCCCAGCTTTGAACTTAACGACAACACTATCCTTGGAAGGCATAATGTATGCTCCAATTATAAGATCCCTGTAGAAATCTATGATAGCACTAATAGAACTAAGCATTTCCGAATCATACGTTTCACCATCATATCTTGCACCCAGACATGTCTTGGCAACCCTTATTCTCAACAAATTGTCAGCATCACGTATGGCCTTCTTATAAGCTTTGATGAAGAATCTTCTCGATTCTAATGGGGTATTATGTAGCGTTGTAATAGATGATCTTATAAAGTCTTGGAAGTCACTGATCTTCGCATCAGGTAGGGATAATAGTTTTCCTGTTGTTAATTCTTCTCTAACAAGCTTCAGGAATATATCATACATTTTCTTATCTCCACCCTCTCTATATTTTCTATTTTAGCAAGTCCTTTGAGTGCTAGGTATACTCCAACATACGTTTTAACACGTATAGATATACCAGTCTTTAAGTTAAGTTTATTGTCTAGAACAGGCAGACCAGAGAAATCCACGATAGGCTTAATAACAACTGTTCCATCCCATGGGGAAAAATCTGCATAACTACTAGGTAATTGTTCGCTAATAGAGGAAACAACTAATCCCGACTTGCCATTAATTGAGCCGCCAAAACGTGACAATCGGGATATATCCATTGTCACAACAGTATCAATATCTACTCGATTATCCTCGATAGAATATAATACATCATCGTAGTCAGCTTCATATAAGACTCCCCTTCTTCGCAACAAGTCTTTATGGTCTAGATCTATGAAAACCCTTTTTCTGATACCATATTCTTGAGAGGTGAAAATTACGATCTTCCTTTTAGTTATTGGTGGAAATACTAGGGTAGCCTCTATACCATTTAATGATACATACATTGCTAATTCTCTCCTTTCATCACTAGTGAGGTCAAGAATTTCGTCATCAGAGCACTTTACATGGAATCCTCGATTCCCGGAAAAGTAAACCCTAATATTCTTTAGTCCGAAATCATCCTTTAATACCAACTGTATTTTTATCGCATCATTATATGCTCTTTTAATACAGTCAAAATCTATCAGTGGATAAACAATAACATTTGTGGAGCCACATGATGGACATTGTTTATATTTTCCTTCAAAGCTCTTGCCGCATTTAGTACAAAAAGTTATTGCGTTATTGCATCCTTGGTAATGATCCGCATCTATATCGAATAACAGATCCGAGCCATGCCACCCTTTTGCCCCCATATCCTTTGCAGAAGGATCATCGTAATAGGCTGAAGAATAGTAAAGATGTAGTGGTGGATTTTCTATAATGAACTTGTACAACATTGTCATTGAGGGAAAAGAAAGATGTCTACGATAAGTCGCCTCCCCTATTAGTTGAACACCTATTTCTCTCTTATGAATATATGCTGGTTCTTCTAGACAGCCCGTTGAGTAGTATTGTCTGAAAAGATTTTTTAAATGCCTAAGATTACTCGACACGGGGCGCGACATAGAACACTAACCTTCCTTCTTGGGGCAATATATATTCTAATTTGCATGGGACAGCTGATGCTAGCTCTAATATTAGTTCATTAGCCGCTTGCGCAGCCGCCGATATATCTGAGAGGTAATCAATTGTATAGATCGCCCTAGCATCTTCTTCAGCATTAAATTCTATTAATGCACCACTTTCTTCTGTAAGCTCAATTTCAGCCTCGACTATATCTCCGGAAGCTTTGGCGATTATCTTTCTCTCATCTTTCTTCACGATAAACTCTATTGCATCACTAATCGGTTCAAGTTCTTTTACAACATCTCTGAACACTGATGGAAGCATCTTAACATGAACGGTGAATGGTATATTTAGCTCTGGTAGTTCTTCGGCCAAAGTCTCAAGGCTTGGAATTATGAAAGTTCTACGGCCCTTACCGATAAAACTTACAGCTAATCTTCCAGCCTCCAAGGTCTCTAGTTCAAGCTGATCTTCCTTCACCGCTCTTCTCAGGATCTTAACCAGATCCTCCATATTCACACCAACAACTTCCTCTTTACTTACCTCATATTCATCAAAGCTTTCTCTATTCATTGTAAAGTCAACCATTACGATTCTCGACGCATCAATAGCTCTTAGCTTCAATCCATCCTCAGTGAAACGAAACGCTGCTTCATCTATTATCTTACCAATAGCGTTCATCGCATATCTCCATACTCTGGCATCAATGAATCTGAGCCTCAAAATATCACCCGTAAGAACGGTGTACTGTACACTTTATGAATAATCATTACTCGATATTAATAGATTCTCTAAGACCTGCTCTGGCTATATTCTTTCATCAAAGAACGAACTAACAATAATGACCTGTAAATAAGAGGCTTCGATGCAATATATTGTGGCGTTTCAAGATATGCCTCGCCAAGTATATCCTCGAGCTGCCTTAACACAGCTAGTATCTCGCTAACATCTACACATGTCTGTGGTGGGGCACTGCACATTATTCATACTCCCTCCATACATAGCCGCATCTCCTGCATCTATAGAACCTTGTAGGAGGCTCGTCAGCCGCCCTGGTTTGTATCATCCAATAATACGCTTCATGAAAACCACATTTTGGACAAGTTACTTCTTTCGTGATAGGGAGACCTCTCAGACGTTCTTCTTCGGTTATCACGATGGTTTTTTCTTTTTCAGTATGTATTATTTTCCTGGAGATCCTATATCCCTTGAGATCAGTGGCCGACGCCTTAGCTGCATACCCACATCTCATACAAACTAGATAGACGCCATCTTCTTTCTTGATAGGCTTCATCAAGCCTCCACATTTTGGACAAAATCTCGGCAATCCTACCATCCCTTATTTCTGCTACTCCTTGTTTGAAGTAATGTAATGTATCATACTGGTTTATTAGCAGTATTCTCTGCTGATGACGTAGAGGTATTGAGGTATTGGTGCTTTAACGTTTAATAATAGTACTCTTGATGACTTCACAGATTGAATCATGATCTCGGCATCTCTCGAGTAGGATCCCGAGATTATCCGAGGAGCTAGCAAATACTCTATGTTTACAATTTACCGGGTCTAATAAAGAATCGCACGAAATACAGTATGTAATTTCATCTCTTGTCCTTAGTTTATCTACGAATCTTCCAAGAAGAATATTTGAGGTTTTCTCAAAATATATTTCCTCAACACTATTTCTACGATAAACGATCCCTATAATATAATCTCTACAACGGTAGATGACTAATAGTCTTGATTCGGTTTTCATAAAGCTTCATCGATTTTCTTTTTGAATTCCTCTAGTTGTTCCTTGATGTTCTGAATGATCTCCGAGATCGTACTCCCAAGATCGGCATTCTTATCTACACTTATTATTATTTCGACTTTTCTCTCGAGAGGGTGAGGTATTCTGTATGTTGCGTAAACAACTTTAGGGTGTTGGACGGCTGATTTTGCTATCAAATTACCTATGGTGTCATCTTCGCCATCAATAACGATTATTATTTCGTTATCCGTAACGCGCTTTACCTCTACGTTCATGGCGTTCCACCAACAATGAGTATATTCAAAATATTATAGGCCGTAGTTATTGTCTTTTATATTATTCGCACTACTTAGATCTTTAAGGATCTGATCTACTGCCGAACGCCACTCCTTCTTGAGTATAATTCTTCCATCTTCATCCTTGCCGAGTATATGGGTTCGTAAACCCTCCTCGATAATTGCTTGGTAGCTCTTATTGGCTGTGAGGGCTGAGGCCACAATGAAGTACTTACATGCTGTACCTCTCACGCTGAAACGTATTTCATCTAGTACTTCTATTATTTTCTTGGTCATATCAATGATTTCATCTAGATCAGCATCCGTGATTATCCTATCTCCCTCAATACGGGCTTTATGACCTTTCTTCTTAACAACAAACTCTAGGAGCCGCGGAGGAAATATCCTTCCAATCTTTTCGACGAGGAAATTAATACTTATTTCTCTTAATCCCCTCTTTTCAACAATGGCGGATTTATATGCGGATACAAGTCTTTTTATATAGATCCAAGCGTTGCGTACATCTGATTTATATCCATACATATCTATTCTAAGCCCGGACGGCTCTATTGTTATGTTCATCGATTCAACAGCTGGTGCCTTATCACGGATCAGCTCGGCTAGTTTAAGGCATTCATCACCATGACATTTGATATAGAAACTTCTCTTAAGAAGGGGCAATTTACCACCTGAAGAAATACTTAGAGCTTATCTTCCGCTTCTCAACACTTCCGCAGACGGGGCAAACAAGTCTATCGTCCTTCAGCTTTAGCATCTCTCCACATTTGCTACAAAAAGCAACTACTACTCCGAAAGACGGGTGTTTTGTATTTAACTGGAATGGCTGCAGACTATTCAATACTTTAGCCCTTACAATATCTCCCAGTCGCAACACATCATACATTGTTTCAACATATTCGTTGCTCACCTGTGATATATGCAGTACACCGGTGAAATCTGTAGAACGCGAAGGCTTGTTCTCGATATTGTATATCCTAATAAATGCTAAGTCATTAGATACCGTCTCAACAATACCTAATACAACATCGCCGGGCTTTGGTATGATCGGTTTACCTCTGACTTGTCTTACTTCAATTGTCCTTTTGACAATATCTATTAGTACTCTCCCAACAAGCTGGGACCTAATGTTCCCTTTATCGTCAATGTATGCTCCATAACCTGGAAAGTATTCTTCTTCCACTCCAAGATAATCGCCGGGAGTTACAGACATTCCTTGTCTTGGTTTTTCCATACAGTTTCACCATATTTTTCCGATTCCTTGCCTGGGCACTATGATTTCCTGAATATGTAGATAACAGCTTTAACCCTATATATGCGTCTGGTATGTGTTTCAAAAATCATAGGTATCATTAGATCCCTTATTTTCTCATCAATTATTCTGAAACCATAGCTATCGGATAACATCCGAACTAGTCTATGAAGTCCAGGACTATACTTATGGATAGAATAGACAGAATTAGCTACTTCAAATGCTTTCTTTAGAAAGATTATGTCGAGCCCTCGGTTCTTCCGATAGACACCGAATGGAGGATTCATAATGACCGTATCCACATGATTCGTATAGGTTTCCCTAACATCAGAGCATACCATGATGATCTTGTGGCCAAATATTTTCAAGAAATATTCGTTCATCCTTAATGCACTGGTTAAAACACTACAGTCAATATCGATAGCTATCACCCTCTTAGCTCCTAGAATCAAAGCACCTATCGCAAGTCTCAGGGTTCCACATCCTAGATCCGCGATTGTCTTTCCAGATATGTCACCATGCATGTACGCTAGCCATAGGATCTCTGCTGCCATGTTAGAAGGTGTTACATACTGTTCTAAAGATCTCTTAGGTGTACTAAAACCAAGTATCTGCTCAAGAATTGATTCAAGGTTTCTTTTATTTAGTCTAGTGTTATAAAGCATATTAATCCGTCACCATTAGGAAAAATTTGGGTGCAACAAAATTGGATGGTTTCGGAGACATTATTAGTTTAATGTTTTGGATCCTGTTGCTCTATGTGTTGATTCATCCACAGCTTCAGTACAAGGCATTGCTGAACGCAAGGCTACGTCTGATAAGGACTATTGAGAGAAAGTATGGATGGCGTGTAATCACAATGATACATAGACAGGAAAAAATAGGGTTCTTGGGCATTCCTGTTTATAGGTTCATAGACATAGAGGATTCCGAGGCCATCATACGGGCTATAAGAACCACCCCACCTGAACAACCCATAGCACTAATACTACATACGCCTGGAGGACTAGTTCTAGCAGCTTCCCAGATAGCAATGGCTCTGAGAAGCCATCCAGCCAAAAAGATAGTCATAGTGCCCCACTACGCTATGAGCGGTGGAACGCTTGTAGCCTTGGCTGCCGATGAAATACTATTAGATCGCCATGCAGTGCTCGGCCCTCTCGATCCACAGCTACCTACATCAAAAGGCACGTTCCCAGCTCCAAGTCTGGTAAAGATCGCAAAGATAAAGGGAGAAAAAGCCAGCGATGAGATCCTGATATATGCTGATATTGCTGAGAAAGCACTGAGAGAAATGCAGGGCTTTATCAAGAAGATCCTTAAGGGTAGGATGCCCGACGAGAAAGCTGAAGAAATAGCTAAGAAGCTTACCGAGGGATACTATACCCATGATTACCCAATAACATTCGAAGAGGTTAAAGAACTAGGCCTACCAGTCAAAGACGAGATACCACCTGAGGTCTATGAGCTTATGGAGCTATATCCGCAAGCGTTGCAGTACAGGCCCGGGGTTGAATACCTGCCCAGACCATATCATCCTATACATAGAAGAGATAGTGGGAAGAAATAATATTTCGCCATATACTGTCTTCTTTGAAAGAGCTCATCAAGGAAATATGTATTCGTCAAACTCTTTTTTGAGCACCATTATTAGTTCTCCAGGTGTTATTACGGGTTTATGATAATCGGATAAATCATCTATGGGAAGTCTAGGGCAACTAGTTATAACGAACGCATCAGGACTAAATGCGTTATCAATTGATGCTATCCTGTCCTTATCGACCATTGACACTGAGAAAACAAAGTACTGAATGTTGTGCTTATCGAGAAGACTTTCTAGGTAATTCAAAAGTGGTAACCTGTATTGCCCAAGTGTTGGCGATGTTATTAAGGCTATTCTATGGATATCTCTCTTCAATAATTCATATATTTTGTAATATCTAATCTTCAAAATTTTTTCAGAGTATTTGGACGCATTCCATATACATTCCTTATGAGGATCGAGTCCATAGACATGACGATTTCTTAAAACTAATGATAAGCCTAGAGCATGGAATTTCCCACCAGAAACGACGATAAATGTCTCAGTCTTTCCAAGTATGTTTAGAGCAGCACTATATTCGCATCCAAGCACTTGTCCCTTCTCCATCCACGGATTCGATGGCTCACCAATATGTACAACATAGCCTCTTCGATTAAGGTGATCTGCCAATTTGCTAAGATAACGTATATACTGTATGCTTGCAACCAGTCCTATGTTCTTATTATTTATAGTTTGTATTATTTTATCGACTAACTTATCCGAGGGTTCTTCAGAATAATAAGCTGGCATATACAGTACTGGGATCGGGAGATCCCTGTATAGCCATGGATATCTATTATGACCAACGTGCACAACAGCGTCTACAGCCATTGTATCAATTTCATCAGATCTTAGCATACAAGAACCATACCATGGCTCGCCCGAAATTATTAGTTCGATCTCTGGGAAATTTTTCTTCATAAACCATACAAGCTCATGTAGAAGGGGTTTAAGCCCATCCGGAGCTTGTAATAATAATCTCTTCACATTGTTTTCAATGATAAATTTCCCTAGCATATTCAGATCTAACTCATAGAGATCACTAATTTCTACCATACTCATCACTATTTGATTCTTGTTTGGGCATAATTATCTAGATTTTAATTTTATCTAGTTCCGATAATGAAAATCACTGGAATTGTAGAATGGAATACTAAGTAGGGTGTATTCTTAATCATTCATTATATGTGATAGTAAAATCAGACTGGTTTTAGTCCCGGTTTTAATTGTTTGAATCTAATCCTTGCTGGTAATGGTAGTTTAGAGGCCGCCCTTCTTAACGCTTCTTTGGCATGTTCAACATGTTCTTTCTTTATACGTACTTCCATTACTACTGTTCCTGGATATACTCTTGCTGCGGTTCCTATCGGTTTTCCGAATGCTTGTCTCATTCCGTCCTGTAGACGATCTGCACCAGCGAATGCCATCATCTTGTTTTCTCTCAACACATGGTGAGGATAAACCCTTACTTTTAGGAAGTAATTGTTTTCGCCCACACTTGTGCTGAGATATTTGTTCGCCATTACACGCGCTGCTTCTAGTGCGTTATGTCTTATCTGCCCAGCCTCGATCATTACTAGTTCCGCGATGTAATCGTAATCGCCGTGGACATCCCCCATTTCAAACTTAACGATCTTGGGTTGTGGCACTCCCGGTATATACTCCTTCCTCGTGTAAGGCGGGCCGCTGAAGTGTGTATAACATCGTGCTGGTCTTAGGGGCATATTTCACCACTTCTCTATCCACGTTTAGCTCTAATGTGTTAGAGTCTAGAAATATTTTATAAAATTATTCTCTATCTCGGTAAAACTATGTCTTACTACTTCTTTTTCTCGAGGACAATAATATGTGGATATAGACTTCCATGATGTACTGTTCGTTCGTGCACTCTGATAAGCCCTAATCCATCAATAACTTTATTTATGAAATTATATTCAGTCGTAATTATTGTTATTCGTCCTCGACTGCTCAGACATTTTGATGCAGATGCCAAGAAGTCCTTATAGAGTCTCCGAACGGTTGAAGGACTACCATATCTTATCCCGTAGGGTGGATTGGAAATTATATGGTCAAACTCTACTGAGAGCTCATGGAGTCTCCGTGCATCCCATACTCCTAAGAATATCCTGTTACGAACACCTGCGGCAAGCGCATTAAGTCTAGCACCCATTATGTGATGGGGATTCTTGTCAAGGCCTTTTATCTCAGCGTCCTCATGGATGAGGGCAGCCTCTATGGGGATTGTTCCTCCACCACACATAGGGTCGATTATGACATCGTGGTCTCTGGTACCCGACAATCTTAGCATGGCATAGGCTAATGTGGACTTAAGAGCTGCTGGGTGATTATATACTCTATACCCTCTCCTATGCATACTCCTTGTACCCGTGAGTGAAACGCCTACTAGTAATTCGTCGAAACGCTGAAACGCGAAAACAACGACGTGAGGCTTACGCAGATCCACGGGTGGTCTTTTCCCATAAAACCTCTCAATGTATCTAATCACCACATCACCGATTATTCTTGCAATATCCATAGATGTGAACTCATGTGTTCCAACTCTCTCAGCTGATACCGCGAAACTCGTGCTAGGAGTGATGTATTCTTCTAAACCCTCCATTTCACGCACTAGCCTATCTCTAATTCTCATTAGATCATCCAGTTTCTCCCCTACTTTACCACGCCACAACAGTATGTAGGCTCTATTTATGCTTCTAAGCCTCATTATCGCATATTCATTGAAGTTCGCAGGCTTATGGAACACGTAGCCTGACATCATATGGTAGCTCGTCATACCACCCATTTCTGCAACAACTTCTTCGGCAACGATATCCTCTATCCCAGGATTAACGCTATAGGCTAGCTCCATATAATCACCGCCTATGAAGGCATTAGGAACTACCTTAAATATAAATCCCCTTACCGAATTACCATAGTATGGTGCGGGGGTGCCCGAGCCTGGTCGAAGGGGGCGGACTCAAGACGGTGGCTTACCGCCTAGGGGGAGATCCGCTGGCGTAGGCCGGCGTGGGTTCAAATCCCACCCCCCGCACCAAACACACTA
>JALSQP010000105.1 GCA_026985375.1 Desulfurococcales archaeon
CATAAACTATATTATATGTTGATAGAGCCTCCTTAATACCCTCGATTAGATCAATGAAATCCGCTAGCCTCATATCTCTGCTGAGACCTAGGTCTATCATGGCTATATATGGTATGGATCCTTTAGAGAAGTGATCACTTATACATCCAACCACTCCAGCCCATCCTGCGTCACGCCATGTTCTCCAAGGCAGTTTCAGAGACGAGAAACTGTATGCGTCGCTCGAGAAAACCAGCTTCGGGCCGGCGGGTAAAAAATCCCTTGCATCGTCTCCCGGTGGGAGGAACTCATATGGTTTTGGCGGATCCAGATACTTTATAATAATCCCAACTAGTTCTTCTTCACCGATCTCTCCTAGTTTCTTATCTCTAAATACCAATTCATCCACCATGCTAAAGCTTTGAAAGCTTCCATTATATCGCTGGTCCACTCCATGAACACGTGGTGGTTACCCACAGCTTTTTCAATAAACTCATCTGCGTTGAGAGAACCAGTATCGAGTATGAGCTGCGTCCTACAGTATCCCGGCTCGAGCAGGCCGCTATCTACCTTTCTTCCCCTGTATAGTACCAAGCCTGTGTAATCAGTTGTTATTCTTCCAAAAACATACCTCTCTCCTGATAACCTGCATGTTACAGCATATGGTTTGCCTGTCTCGAAGTGTGAAACAAGGTAGCAGTTCTTCCCTAGGCTCGGCGCTATTGTGCAGTGAGCAAACCTGAGATACCCCTCGTCGGTTACTCCGCTAGGGTTCGCTATCCATCCCGGCTTACCTGTAAAGTTGAGACTTATGAACAACATTATGAGGCTGTAGAAATCGTCTTCACAAGCAGCGGGGATGCCATCATTATTAAGCATCGCTACGGCTAGACAGGGTGTTATACCATATTCTACGAGGAACGGGAAGCAATCAATGGATACAGCGTTATATCCCTTCTCTAGCGCCAAGCTTCTCAATGCATAGTATATTCTGAGAGCTTTGTCCAGGTATTCTCGGTCTACCCCCGACGTATCTATATGTAGTGCTACGAAATCGCTTATCTCTCTTAGTTCCTTGTCGGGAGCGTTCATTGCCCTCTCCAGTACTTCTTTATAGCTTACAGCATCGACCTTAGTGCCTGTTACCTCCATGAAGAACCTGGCCCGAGAGCTGAGTAATCCTTCACTGTTTATTTCAAGGACCCTAATCCTCGACAACGATATAGCTGTACTTATTCCTTTTACTATAGGCGTTAGCTTTGTGGCTAGGGTGTGCTCGTCATTGGCTAGGACAAGTAATACTTTGATTCCGAGCTTTTTGATTCTCTCCCTAGCACTTAGGGCTGAGGCTAGACTGTTATGCTTATTATGAGCTATGAGGACGACCGGCGTATTAAGCATCTTCGCCGCCTGCTCGGCCAGTCGACTAGTACCTCCCGTGAGTATGACGATGAAAGCCAGATCGTATTTGTTACGTGGAATCTTAGGCACTTTATACTGGGGCTCATCAATGATTTCGAAACCCTCAATGCTTCGGAAAAAGCGTTTGAAACTATCATATAGCTTTGAATAATATACTCTACTATGTAATTCGTTTGCAAGGCTAAATACTAGTGCTTTCAAGACGATGCACCCTCTGGTCATATAATTTTTCCTAAGAATACTCTAGTACAGTAATTTTATAGCATAGTAATATTTCATTGAGTAGATAATAAAATAATTTAGTGTTGAATGTCCAAAAAGTATGTGTTAATATCATTAACGTCGTCTTTTCTTGGCGTGTCCTTCTATGGCGTAGTATACTATAATGCCTATAATAGCCAGTCCAAGAAATCCTGCTAGAAAATAGTATAATGTAGTACCCTGAGATTGTTTTCCAGCCACTGATGTTGCTGATATCGGAGAAGTTGTTGGCTGTAAGGATGTCTGGGTAGAAGCTGTTTTTACTGTATAGTTTCCAATATGTCCTGGAACAAAATTACTGCCTATAAGCTCGAATATTATATGTGTAAAATATCTTCCATTATGTTCCTCCCCGGTAACATTTGTGTCTACGATATAGTCAGCCTTTAATAGTATGCCGGTGCTTTTATCGTACCATGCGTTATTAACTTGTAGTGTAACAGACGTATTGCCAGTAATTATCCGCTGTAGACGAATATGTCCATCCTTTGGAAGCTTTGAGGGGGAGAGATACAGGGGTGGGAATCTTATAGTGAAGTTCTCATTCCACCTAATATACCCTTTTGTCTCCATTCCCTCGTAGCCCATGAAAGACTTGAATATGTGCATGGTGTCATTGTTTTCTAGTACAGAGAACTTTCCTTCAGCCATTGTATTGTTGAAGCTTATGATCTCGAACTTTACAATACTGTATGCGGAGTAATGTGGTGGCAAATCCTTGATTGGAGGATTAGCCTCCAAGATGCCTATTAGTCTATACTCTATGAAGGCACCGGGCCTAGCCCACGTGGGAGGACTAGACAAAACAGTGGTCATCGATAACAGCATTAAGGCTAGTGATACGATGACAACAACTACTAAGTGTGTATTGCGCATTTCTTTCTACACCCAACACATACGTGACGAGCATGGCTATACCTTTGTATCAATGCTAAAATAAATATATAGTCTCGAAAAGAGCGAGGTGCATTCAATTAATAAAATATAAAATCCCTAGAGTATTATGTTGAATAACGTCCCCTATGATAACAGGGTTATGGGGATGAAACGGTATTGGTTATGATCATAGACACTACGATGCGTGATGCTCACCAATCACTTCTCGCGACCAGGTTCAGGACACGTGATCTGTTACCAATAGCAGAGATGATCGATGATGCCGGCTTTTATAGCCTCGAGGTATGGGGAGGAGCAACATTTGATGCGCCCTTACGGTTTCTTAAGGAAGATCCATGGATAAGGCTCAGGCTTATACGTGAGCGTGTCAGGCGTACCAAGCTACAAATGCTTCTAAGAGGCCAGAACCTGGTCGGCTATAGGCACTACCCTGATGATGTAGTCGTGAAATTTGTTGAGCTGGCCTACAAGAACGGAATAGATATATTCAGGGTCTTCGACGCCCTAAACGATGTACGTAACATGAGGGTCAGCATAAAGACCGCGAAGAAGGTGGGGGCCCTCGTACAGGGAGCTATGTGCTACACTATAAGCCCCGTCCACAATATAGACTACTATATCCGGCTGGCCGAGAAGCTCCTGAGCCTGGAAGTAGACATGATTACGATCAAGGACATGGCTGGGATACTGGAGCCCCATGTGGCCTATGAGCTTGTCAGCGAGCTTAAGAAGAGATTCAAAGTACCCGTAAACATCCACACACATGCCACTGGTGGGCTGGCAGTGGCAACCTATCTCATGAGCGTTAAGGCGGGGGCAGACTTTATAGATACAGCAATAAGCCCCCTTGCATTCGGCACAGCCCAGCCCGGAATACAGTCTGTCTACTACGCACTCCCCCCAGAGCATAAGCCCAATATAAACATGAAGGTCATAAACAAGATATCGAAATACCTCAAAGAAGTAATCGAGAAGAATTATAGCCACCTCCTAAACCCGAGGATACTCCTGCCCAACCCAGACGTGATAATCCACCAGATCCCAGGCGGGATGTTCAGTAACCTGATAGCACAGCTGAGAGAACAGAACGCCCTCGACAAGCTCGACAAGGTTCTAGAGGAGGTGCCTAGGGTCAGAGAGGAACTTGGATGGCCACCACTAGTTACTCCGTTGAGCCAGATAGTAGGTACGCAGGCAGTCCTTAACGTGTTAATGGGTAGATACAAGGTTATCCCGGAGGAGACTAAGAAGTATGTTAAAGGCCTCTACGGCCGTCCACCAGCCCCGATAAAGCCTGAGATAAAGAAGCTAATACTGGGAGACGAGGAACCGATCACGGTCAGGCCTGCCGATCTTCTTGAGCCGATGCTGGAAAAGTGCAGGGAATGGATAGAGAGCCATGGCTACCTCGAGAAGGAGGAGGATGTACTAACATATTGCCTGTTTCCAGAGGTGGCGAAAGAGTTCTTCGAGCTACGTAAACAAGGCAAGATAGAAGTGCCCGAGAGACCTAGACTCTACGGCAAAGTAATAGCAGTAATTATAGATGGGAAAGAATATAGGGTCGGCGTAGAGGGTGTCGAGCTCGAGACCGTGAAGGCCAGCCTACCACCAATACAGCTCCCGATTCAAGTCCAGTCCCAGCCTCTCAGGGCGGAAGAAAAGACGAGCACCACGGTGGGTAAGCCCGAGGGAGAACCAGTATCATCGCCTATGGCTGGCAAAGTATTAAAGATCCTTGTTAAGCCTGGAGACAAGGTCAAGAAGGGCCAGAAGGTAGCAGTCCTCGAGTCAATGAAGATGGAGACAGATATTCTCGCCCCTATCGATGGCGTGGTATCAGCTATTACGGCTAATGAGGGGGAAAACCTAGAGTCTGGTCAGCCAATACTGTATATTAAGCCCGAGTAATAGCCCATGACCATCCATGATTTAAATGCGAAAAACCCTTTATGTCCCGGTACATATTAATTCGGTCATACCCTCTTCCATCTTCTTCAGGCTGGGCCTCATCTTGATGATCTCCTTTAATGCGTCGATGAATACATCGATCTCCTCCTTAGTATTGTAGATGTAGTAGCTTGCCCTAACGGTGCCTTTCAGTCCAAGCCTATAGTGTAGCGGGTGAGCGCAATGCATACCAGTCCTAACAGCTATACCGAACAAGTCAAGAGCCTGCCCTACGACATGGTGATGTAGATCCTTGACATTGAAGCTTATTACTCCGCCGCGGTGCTCCGGGTTCTTGGGTCCGACCAGTTGTACCTCGTCTCCGAGCTCCTCGAAACGTTTGAGCGTATAGGCTACGAGTTCTTTCTCGTGAGCCCTAACATTCTCCATTCCAATCTTCATCAGGTACTTGGCTGCTGCCGCTAGACCTATGCCGCCAGCAATATTTGGTGTTCCTGCCTCGAATCTCCACGGGAGATCATGCCATATTACATTATTTAGTGTTACATCCTTGATCGTGTCTCCCCCTACCTTGAAAGGCATCATGTCCTCGAGAATATCCTTTCTACCCCAGAGAACCCCTATCCCAGTTGGTCCCAGCATCTTGTGTCCGCTAAAGGCTAGGAAATCCACCCCCATTTCTCTAACATCTGTAGGCATATGGGGGACGCTTTGAGCCCCATCAGCTACAACTATTGCTCCAACACTGTGGGCTAGCTTGACGATTCTTTTAACATCATTTATTGTTCCGAGGACGTTGCTCATGACAGGGAAGGCCACTACTTTTGTCTTCTCCGTTATCTTTCTCTCAAGGTCCTCGTAGTCCAGGTAGCCCTCATCGGTTATATCCACATATTTTATTTTTGCGCCGGTAAGTTTGGCTACGTTCCTCCATGGAAGCATGTTGCTATGGTGATCCATTACAGTTATTACTATCTCGTCTCCCTCATGGAGATGCTTGAGGCCCCAAGCATAAGCGATTATGTTTATTGCATCGGTTGTATTGTTACAGAATATTACCTCCTCCCATGAATAAGCATTGATGAACTTGGCGAGGACCCCGTGGGCCTCCTCGTAGAGCTGGCTCGCCTCCTGGCTCAGCGTGTGAAGGCCTCGATGTACGTTCGCATAGTGCTTGGTGTAGAAGTCAACCATTGCTTCTATGACCTGGCGAGGTTTCTGCGTCGTGGCCGTGTTGTCAAAGTAAATCAGTCGTCTACTATGTATTTTTCTCTCGAGGATGGGGAAGTCCTCTCTTATCTCTTTTGGGTCGAACATAAGCAGATCACCAGCGTGGTCTACCAGTATGAAGAATGTGATTTGGACACGATAAACCTATTTGTGATCCAGATTAACTCAAAGCTTTAATTTCTCCGTAATATATTCAATTAATGTTCAACACCTCATTAGACGGTGATCGATGTGAATGTTTTCACAGCACTAGCACAGAACATCGGTATACTGCATATCACTGTCGGCAACATAGTTATGATCCTGATAGGTCTCGGCCTAGTATATCTTGCGGTGAAGAAGAACTATGAGCCACTTATCCTCTTACCGATAGGCATCACAGCTGTCTTGGTGAATCTGCCCCTAACAGGGCTTACACAGCCCCCAACAGGATTCCTATACCTAGTGAAGCACTACCTTATAGATACCGAGGTAGTACCGCTACTCATATTCTTGGGCCTAGGCGCAATGATCGATTTCGGCCCCCTCATAGCTAATCCGAAGAGCCTCTTGCTTGGCGCCGCTGCTCAAATAGGGGTCTTCGTGGCAATGCTACTTGCACTACTGCTGGGGTTTAATGTCAAGGAGGCAGCCAGTATAGGCATTATTGGTGGGGCAGATGGTCCTACAACTATTTATCTAACGATCAAGCTTGCACCGCATCTCCTTGCCGCAACAGCTGTGGCTGCCTACAGCTACATGAGCCTCGTCCCATTGATCCAGCCACCCGTTATTAAGCTCTTGACTACGAAGAAGGAGAGAATGATAAGGATGAAGCAGTTGCGTCCTGTATCGAAGAAAGAGAAGATAATATTCCCGATAGTCACAATGATAGTTGTCGGCCTCCTAGTGCCGAGCGCAGCTCCACTAATAGGCATGATAATGATAGGTAATCTATTTAGGGAATCAGGCGTTGTTGAAAGACTACGTAAAGCAGCTAGCGAAGAGCTCATGAACATTGTCACGATATTCCTGGGCATAGGTGTTGGAAGCACAATGCAAGCACAAACATTCCTAACCCCTAAGACGCTCATGGTTCTAGGTCTGGGAATAATTGCTTTTGCATCAGCTACTGCGGGAGGAGTATTGTTTGCAAAGCTCATGAACCTGTTTAGCAAAGAGAAGATCAACCCAATGATCGGTGCCGCCGGTGTATCAGCCGTTCCGATGAGTGCAAGAGTAGTACAAAGACTGGCGCTAGAAGAAGATCCCGAGAACCACATATTGATGCATGCCATGGGCCCCAACGTGGCCGGTGTAATAGGGACAGCGGTCGTCGCAGGCGTATTCTTGAGCCTTTTGGGAGGGTGATAAAAAGATGATTCTCAACATCTTAACAGAAGCACTTGAAGGCCTAAAGATCACAATAATAGGGGTGACAGTAGTTTTCGCAATCCTAAGCATACTTGCAGCTATAATGGCTGGCTTTAAGCCCCTATTCTATAAGAGGACTAAGCCAGTGAAGCCTGTTACAAAGACTAAGGAAGAGGCCAAGAAACCTCTAGGGATCAAGACTGTGAAAGAAAAGCTTATTCTGCCATCGGGCCTATCGCATGAGGAAATAAGCGTCATTACAGCTGCAGTACTCGGCTTCCTTGAATATAAGAAAAAGAAGCTGGAAAAACTCGAGGTTTTCAGAGAACTCCCAGGCCTAGAGAACATACTGTATGTTGCCGGGATAGCGTTCAAGGCAAGACTAAGAGTCAGTATCGGAGGCATTGAAAAACCGGTCGAGGTCGAGGAAGTACCTGGAGGCTTTATAGTAAGGTATAGGGGTAAAGAGTACAGGGTAGGATTAAAGATCCAATAATAATTTTCTCATGGTTAAGGATAATAAAATATTTTAGTAGCGGGAGAAGTTCTTAACTAATTTTCATCTCACGTATAGTTGATTAACAAAGATACTGTCTGGTGACCTGCTTTACCTGCAGCCGTGATATATGTTATCTTGCCTTCGTACGTATAGGTGAACACGATCACGAATTCATCGTTTGTATCAGCTTTTGTTGCCACAGTGTAACCCATTTCGGTAAGGATTGAGCCTATTTTTTCCACACTATATTTTCCGGGAGTGATCTCGATCTTGACAATGTATTCAACGTACATCCTTCCAGCGTTGCTTGAAACCACATGGGTTAGTTTAGCTCCTCCAAATATCTCTGATAATACCTTCTTAATATCATTTATAATCTTATTATATGGTTCTTGGCTAGGTGGGTTGATCTCCTTAGCGCTATCATATGGGTTGGCCTCCGTGGTTTTTGTTTCTTGCGAGGTGGTAATTATGATCGTGGTTGTCTCTGTGTCTGTTATTGCTATTGCTCCTCTAACACCTCTCCATTCTCCCTGATCTGCCCCATTAGAGAACCTCCATGTGCCTTGTAGCTCTCCATTCACTATTTTTCCTGTAATATTCATATCGAGGGCTGGTATATAGATCAGTATTGTCTCGCCTATCATATGAACCATTACTGGGATCTTCTCACCTTGTGTCGAGTATGGGCCGTTTGTCATTAGTTCTCCCACATAATAGTTTTCGTCTTTCTTGGTAAGTGTAAACATCCATTCTCCGGTTCCAGATTTACTGTTGTATCTTCCATGCCAGGAGCCCGTCAATTCAATACTGGTGGTGACCGGCGATTTAGTTTCACTACTACTGGTTATTGTGGCTACTCCATTCTTTGTTTCATTATATGTTTCTGGTTGTGCATTGTAAGCAAGTAAGCCAATAGCTATGGCGGCCAGTATTGCTCCCGCTAATAGTATGTATAGTGTAGTTCTATTTCCTATCATATAATACACCATTTCTTCTAATCATAGCCTGTTCTTCGGTGTTATAAAGGATAATGTATAATTTGTACTGCGACTTATCTTGGGCTCTAGTGTTTTTATACAATTTTTAATTAATTTTAATTAATCAGTTAATTAAAATTAATTAAAGGGGCTAGGAATGGCTATAAAAATAGCCATTGAGAACGGCTCAATAGAAAAACTAGAAGAACTTAGGTGCTACGCTGAAAAGATAGGCTTGGAATTAAAGATCATAGAGGACGACGGTACAAGAGCTATTACAAAACCACGTGAAAACAGCAAGCGCAGCTTCATCAAAGCGATATCGTATAGGTTCTATCAGTCATTCATAATATCTCCGTTGATCATATGGGTATTAACGGGAAACCCTGTTCTAGGACTTAAATTCGGTGTATTAGAAGTTCTAGTCAAGATACCAGCATACTACTTGTTCGAGAGGATATGGGCTAGAATCGGGTATGGCTATAAGAAATAATTGTCTCAATCTTCCTCAGCAGCTAGTACTTCGAGGCTCTTCTCAGTCTTAGGATCAAATAACACTATCTTCTCAAGGGACGGGCAAAGACATATTTCTTGATCCTCGTTCAGCACGAGTGTTCTGGGCACTATTGCTTTAACCAGTTCCCCACCAAGGTCAGCGACGACTATGTATTCTCTTCCCATAGGCTCAACCGCGTAGACCTTCCCCTTAACGCATTCGTTGTTGTCTCTGCATTCTGGCAATATCATCGTGTCCTCGGGACGGAACCCGACCACTACTTTACTCCACACTCCCCTCCTGATTATTGCCTCGTAGTGTGAGGGAGCAATGATTTTATGGGCTGCAATGACTATGTATAGCTTG
>JALSQP010000106.1 GCA_026985375.1 Desulfurococcales archaeon
AATAGAAACATAAACTCGCTAGTTAGAAGAAAAATAAGAATTATAGTCATAGTACCCCCACTTGATTCGAAAGAATACGTGTTGGCTAGATACTATTCATTCCTAAAAATAATGTTTATCTACGATATATTTCTCAATTCATTGGGCAAGAATATATTCACGTACACGTTCATAGATGCTGATAACCCGGCACAACTGTTTAGGCTAATATCAGAATATTATCATTCGCAGGAACAGCCCGGATCGGCAATACTATATGAACTCAAAAGATACTATCTACCTATAAAGGACATGCTCGTCTTAATGAACGTTATAAATTATAGAGTAAAGCTTGAAACGATCCTTTTATCTTCAAAGATGATCCTCGCCGTATTAAATACTCTCCTAGATAAGGCGCAGCCAGAGTTATGGGATTATGTGAAAAATAAAAACTGGGCTATCAAGAATATTATCTACAAGATCAGAAAAGGTTATGACGAAATAATATCAGCTGATGATGCGGTCGTTAGAACTATATCCGAAAATATGAAGTACATAAAATTCACTGAGCTACTTGTTCATCCACGTAAAATAATTGAACTACTTATACGGGGCATCCCGCAGAAAAAACTCTATGAACATCTGATCAGCGAGACTGACTTCAAGAGGATCGTTGGCGACGAATCATTATTACCTCTAACCAAAACAATTATTCCCGGAAACGAGGAATATGCCGAACATATACTAGCAAATAATCAGTTAGCAGATTATCTTAAAAAATATGGGGTGCGCGTCCAGATTATAGAGCATGATAACCTTGGTGACGAGATAATTAGGTTAAGAGTTAGGCGAGCAACTATATGTGAAGCCTGTAGAGAGTCATTCTATTCAAGGATCAATAAGAGAATAGTTAACGCATATAATAGGCTATCAGGAATGTATTACGACGCGTTTTTCCCCTCGGAGATACGGATTGGCTCTACTATTATTGACTACATGACTCTAGCTAAATGTAAGTTGATCAACTTTAATGCGTGGAGCGCCCTAGGAGAAGAACGACGCAGATATTGTCCCATCCTATATGATAAGCTAAAAGAAGCTGGAATATAATGTATTTCTTGTAAGGGGCCTCTAGAATTTATTGGCAACGTGTTTTTCCATATAAATAACGAGCCTGGATGAGGTGGTGTGTTTATGCCGAGGCTACGATTTGGGCCCGCAGGAAAACCGATCTCTCTTAAGAATATTGATCTTGTTAGGATACCTGAGAAACTAAGGGAGATGGGGTTAAATGCTATGGAGTATGAAGCCGTGAGAGGAGTCAGGATAAACGAGGAAAAAGCCAGACTATTTGGTGAAGAGGCGAGGAAAAACGATGTTCTCCTCAGTCTACATGCACCATATTTCATTAATCTCGCAAGTGCAAAGGAGAAAACAATCGAAAACAGTATCAAGAGGCTTAACGCGTCTATACAGGCTGCTAACTGGATGGGAGCATATGTCGTAGTATTTCATCCTGGATATTATAAGGATGTCTCATCATACAATGAGGCATTGAAACGGGTTATACAGAACCTCGAACCAGTAGTAGAGTTTAGAAAAAGTATCGGAGCGGAAAACATATGGTTAGGGCCTGAAACGACCGGCAAGATATCACAGGTTGGAAGCCTAGATGAAGTAATCGAGATCTGTAGAAATATTGAAGGAGCTAGGCCTGTGGTTGATTGGGCGCATCTTCATGCGAGAAGCATGGGTGAACATATAATAAGTATCGACCATGTAATCAACGTGATTGAGAAGATCGAGAAAGAACTGGGTGTATGGGCCGTTAAACCCCTACATATGCATTTCTCCAGGATAGAATATGGAAAAGGAGGGGAACGTGTGCATCATATATTGAACGATACAGATTTCGGCCCCGAGTTCGAACATGTGTGTAGAGGAATAGTCGAAACAGGCGTAGACGGTGTCTTTATCAGTGAAAGCCCTATATTAGAAAAAGACGCACTAGTGATGAAGAAGATCTGTATGGAAGTGTGTGGTGTAAAGTGTTTTGCTAACAAGGCTAAGGAGAAAGGTTAGGAAACTATTTGATACTATAGCGGGGCTTCTCGCAACTATAGGTATAGGTCCAAATACAATAACTATTTGTTCCCTTGTTGTTTCTAC
>JALSQP010000107.1 GCA_026985375.1 Desulfurococcales archaeon
TTATGCCCTTAATTTGCTGGATGGCATTCTTGATCCTGGAGATTATTTCTTCCTTTGCTTTCAGATGGTATCATACGGTAATCGATTATCATTTCACAATGATCTGGTATCATAGGAGGGGATTGGGGCTCGCATTTAATGATCGTAGGCGATAATGTAGACCTTCCCAATATATCGTGAACGGGGAATTTATCGAGCGAAGTTTCATAATTATATCGGCCAGAGAGTTTATCGGGTTAAGTGTCAATTCAGGCATAGATGCATGTGCGGATATACCCCTAATAACTATTTTGATAACAGCCCTCCCTCTGTGTCCTCTGTAGACGTTTAATCTTGTTGCTTCACCTAATACTACCAGGTCAGGAGTGATCCTCAGTGTTTCCTCAATTGCTTTGGATAAACAAACCCCCCTCAGCGATCTCTTCATAAGGCACAAAGACATAGTAGATGTCAGCCGAGGGTTTATTGATCAGTGTAATGCTACTGATCATAGCAGCGATTGCTCCTTTCATATCGGATGCTCCACGTCCATAAATTCTACCATCAACGACCTTGGGTTCAAAAGGCGGATATATCCATTGCTCCAGATCACCAGGTGGGACAACATCCATATGTCCTTCAAACACGATCTTTCCATTACCCTCTACTCTAAGAATCCCTATTACGTTACCATAGCTATCTATCTATGAATGCCTTATCTACACCATTCTTCTCGAGAAAATCCCTGATCGCATATGCCATTTCTCCTTATTTTCCAGAATAGCTTTTAATACTGAATTAATGTTTTGAGCATTTCTATAGGATCGTCATGCATGATCATACACCGATAGGTGAATATTAGCCCGCGGGCCGTAGCCCCGCTGTGTCTGTACACCGCCCTCCCGTCAGAGCCCTTCCACGCCCATGCTCAACCCCGGTGACCCGTGAACGCTGACGGCCAGGGTTAGGTTGCTCCCTTCCGGGCCTGGCCAGGTTCCCCCGGCTAAGGCGGTTGACCCCCTCCCTCCAGAGGGGGCTCCGCCACCGCCAGCCCCACGGGGCGGGGTTCATTGCTGGGCGGGGGGTTAACGGGCGCGGTGTACAGACACAGGGTTTTCTGGCTTCCTATCTGGAAGCCCTGCCTACGGCCCGCGGGCATTTAGAGATATGGGTTATGGGATTTTATAAAGAATTTCAGGGAGTCAGCGCTAGTACTAGTATTAGAAGCGTTAGAATGTTGATAACGTGTGAAACTGTTTTGTTCCTTATCATCTCGTACACTATCCTGCCTCCGTCGGTAATGAATAAGGGCGCAATATTGATTATTCCCAAGCTCATATTAACTAAATATATCCATTGTGTTAGTCCAACTATGAATTCTGCCATATTAATGCCCACTAATTTAATGAGCCATAGGCTCGGAGATGCTTGAAGATATACACCAAGTAGATGTGTAGACGCCGGCTTTAGGAATGATATGTTAACTAAACTATTGTTTTGCGGAATATATACCGTCAGTATAAGTCGTATTGTTTTATTAAGACTTAAATATGAGTGCAAAGCCTTGAGTGTTGCTTGGATCCCATTAATTTTTAGGATAATGTATCCAGGCTTCAATCCTATGTGTTCGGCTAGACTGTTCTCTACAACATTAGTTATAATATAACCATAGGATGAAACCAGGGGGATGAGCAAAACCATGAGAAGTAGTGCCAATGCTATATTGCTTGCAGGCCCCGCCGACAAAGTGAGTATCCGCGCTTTTTTCGTGGCCTTAGGAAAAATTTCTTCGTCTATCTCGGTAAATGCTATCGGTACAAATAATATTATGGCGAATCCTAATCCCTTAATAGGAATGCCATGACTTCTGGCAACATAGGCATGGGCAAACTCGTGAACTGCCGCCGCTATAACAACTGCGATTGTGAAGTATAGGAGAAAAATCCCTGTAATGTTTATTCCAGGTACCAATAGTTGTACCGTAACCCCCGTCTTTAGTACACCCAGTTTGGAGACTAGTGACATTATCATTGCTGAATAAAACATGTATATACCGATTAACGCTAATGGTATGGACACGTATGATATCTTACTGATAAGGGGAGATGGCTTAACATCACATGGCTTCTTATAAATAAGCACAACTCCATAGTATAGTTTTATCCCTCTTGAAACAAACCATTCTTTTCTAGAAATATAGGTGATATTTACTAAAGCCCAAAAACTAATGAGAGCCAGCACGAAGTTATAGATACTACTAATATCCATATCACACACCCAAATATTCGTCTACCAACTTTAATCTACTAAGCTGGAAGCACATTAATTAATAGATGGGAAAAGAATTGCCTCGAACAAAAATAAAGAAAACACCAGAATATATTGAAGTAATCTACGATGACAAGCACTGGGAGATACTAGCTACGCTGAGGAATAAAGCAATCGATATTCTTAGGGGCCTAGCCCGGTATGGAATCAATGCTATAGTTCATGGTAGTCTTGCAAGAGGCGATGTACATGGTAAAAGCGACATCGATATATTCATACCATATACTCTGCCTAGCTACAAGGTAGAATTAGCAATAGAATCTATGGGACTAGAACCTGCGAACAGATACATAGTGGTAGCAACCCCATCTAGCACGCCGAAAGCTTATATTGCGCTAGATCCTAACGATAGGATCATGCTTAGCTTTCCATTAGCTAAACTAAGCCCTAGAGAGTACGAGTTCTATATTTTCGGTGGTCTCCTAGATCTTAAGGGCCTTATCGAGAATAAGAGAGTGCCCGGCGTGGATAAAAGGCTAGTGTTTATTGAGCCTACTAGCAAGGGACATCGAGAATCACCCGTCATAGGTAATGAAAACATCATCGCCAAAAAATTAGATATAAGTGTTGAGACTGTACTGGAGCGTGTTTATGTGCTTAGCAGAAGAGACAAAATAGGTAGAACCGGTGTCTTCATAAAATATTATTTGGGTAGAGACGAGAGTTTCGAAGAGGCACTCAACAAGATAGCCAAACAGTACCCACATATCCGTAGAAAACTTTACGGAAGTGGATTGTTCTAAACTAACTGATCGGAAATCTCAATATTGCAATAATACCTCCAAGCCCCTCAAGCTCGTAATAGATAGGTGATTCTCTTGGAACAACAATTATTTCTGCCCCCCTCCTATATGCTTCTTCTAGGATTTTATCTATATGTCTCCGCTCATGCTCATCGCAAGTCCGTAATAATTCCTCTGAAACGACTATTTTATCGACAGCGTTCAACATAACGGCGCGTTCAACATCATCAACACCATAGGCAACCATCTTATCATTAGTCATCAATAACTTTCTAAATTCAGCCAAGACTTCTTGTGCCCTCATAAGGCTAGCTTCTTTCAATGCTTTCTTAACACTATCCCTACGCATCAGTTCCTTAATGCCCGGCCTACCGCCCATAGATACATTATCGCTAATTACTATTGTGTTCCCAACCCTTTCCTTAATAATTGATGCCAACTTCCGTCTTAGCATACTTGGGCTACCTATTATGACGGAGCGAGCACCATATCTAGAGACATAGTCCGCAATTATCTTACCGATCTCGACTAAGAACCTGTCAAGTATCTTGTCGAAATCAACCGGCTCGTTCTTACCGGGAAGTCTCAATGCCTCCTCATATAAAGTCTTAACGCCTTGCTCGGACATGAGAGCTATAGCAACATCGTCATAATCAATAGCTACCAAAAGGATCCTAGGCCTTCTCTCTAAGGCTTTCTCAAGCCTTTTTAGCACATGTGCGGGCCAACGTTCCTTCTGGATTATTATAGGTTTTCCTGGCCCAACATTTATTGTATGATAATGTCCCCTAACACCGAACCTTTCTGGGCCTTTAACCACAATTCCACGTATTCTTAGTCTATCGGTAAAAGGCTGAAACTCTAGTGCTTTCACCCTTATGGTCAGCGTCATTGGTATACGTCGACTGTTGCCCCCCTCGACTTTCACGTCTCTGGTAGTCTGTGCTGTAATATGATCGTCTGGCATTATTATATTATAGAGTAGCCATATATCATCCTGATCCTCGGGTACTAGCTTGACTATTCCTTTCCTTAAATCTTTCTCTAATATCTTCAAAGCCCTCACTCAGGAGGAATTAATAGTTATCTAACTCTATTAATATAGATGAATTATGGGTGTTTACATGATTATAGAATTCTATTTCCTTGACAATACCTACGAGGTTGTCGGTGCGGAACCCCACATAATCATATGGGGGATAACTCGGGATGGAAAAAGAATTCTACTGCGAGATAAGAGGTTTAGGCCGTACTTTTATGCTATCCTCGAGGAGGGCACGGATGTAGAACGAATTATTCGAGAAATAAAGTCCTTATCAGATCCACGTTCACCAATAATAGATATCTCCCTTACGGAAAAGCAATATTTTGGAAAGCCTGTGCGGGCTCTCAGAATAACCACTATGATCCCGGAGAGTGTTAGAAGGTATAGAGAAAAGATTAGGAAAATAAAGGGAATTAGGGATGTTGTTGAAGCGGACATAAGGTTTAGTATGAGATATATAATCGATCATGATCTCCGACCTTGCGGGTGGCATAAAGCCGAAGTCAGGAAGATCCCTAAAAAGCCGGGGCACCGTGTTGACGAGGAATATGAAATAGTCGGGAATATAGAGTCGCTCAACGATACAACACCGCCTAAGGGTCTAAGGTATGTGGCATTTGATATAGAGGTTTATACGAAAAGTGGCACTCCTAAACCTGAAAAAGATCCTGTGATAATAATCGGTGTTAAGGATACTGATAATGGTTTCAAACAGTTTTTAGCCGATGATAAAGATGATCGTGGGGCTATAAATAGTTTTATTGACTATATTAAAACATATGATCCTGACATAATTGTTGGCTATAATAGTAATGGCTTCGATTGGCCATATCTGATCGAGAGAACTAAGAAGATAGGTTTACGCCTAGATGTGTCAAGACGAGTAGGAGTGGTTCCAAGGACGAGTACATATGGACATATCTCCGTTCCCGGCCGTTTGAACGTGGATCTGTATGATTATGCTGAAGAAATACCTGAGGTAAAGATTAAGTCTTTGGAGAATATTGCCGACTATTTAGGCGTTATGAAGAAAAGTGAGAGAATACTAATAGATTATCTGGATATGCCGAAGTACTGGGATGATCCGAAACTCAGACCTCTTCTCCTTAGATACAATAAAGAGGATGTTGAGGCAACTTTTGGTCTAATGGAGAAATTTGTTCCGTTCGGTATGCAACTAGCGAATTTGACAGGATTACCCTTGGACCAAGTCGGAACAGCCAGTGTCGGATTCAGGCTAGAATGGTATCTAATAAGAGAAGCATATAGATACAATGAGCTAGTACCCAATAGGATCGAGAGACCATACGAGTCTTATCGCGGTGCAGTGGTTCTTAAGCCAGTAAAAGGAATACATGAGAATATCGCGGTACTTGACTTCTCAAGCATGTACCCCAGCATCATGAAAAAATATAATGTTGGTCCGGACACCATAGTTAGAGACGAAATATGCGATCCTGAAAAACACTATGTAGCACCAGAAGTAGGTCACTGTTTCAGAAAGGAACCTGAAGGATTCTTTAGGAAAGTACTGTCAACGCTTTTGAAGCTTAGGAAATCGATTAAGGAGGAAATGAAGAAGTGTCCTCCGGATAGCTATGAGTATAGATTATTGAATGAGAGACAGAAAGCAGTTAAGATTCTCGCTAATGCTACTTATGGCTATATGGGCTGGGTCGGTGCAAGATGGTATTGTAAAGAGTGCGCAGAGGCTGTGACGGCTTGGGGACGCCAGACCATACGTTATGCTATTAAGATCGCTGAATCGCTCGGCCTTAAGGTAATATATGGAGATACCGATTCACTATTTGTTACCTATGACAGGGAGAAAATCGAAGAACTGATAAGGCGAATCAGGGAGGAGCTCGGCCTAGACATTAAGATCGACAAGATCTATAAATGCATATTCTTCACCGAGGCAAAGAAAAGATATGCGGGCTTATTGACCGATGGGAGAATCGACATTGTTGGCTTTGAAGCCGTCAGAGGTGATTGGGCGGAGATCGCAAAGGAAGTACAGGAGAAGATCACAGAGATATTGTTGAAGGAGAGAAGTACCGAGAAAGCAATAGAATACGTGAGAAAAATAATCGTGGATCTTAAACAGGGTAAAGTACCTCTCAACAAACTCATCATCTGGAAAACACTTTCTAAGAAGCCTGAAGAATATAGTGTTGATGCACCACATGTTGTTGCTGCGAGAAAGCTAATGCGGCTAGGTTTAAAGCTGTCGATTGGCGACAAAGTGGGCTACATTGTAGTTAAGGGTAGTGGTAAGATCTCGAGTCGAGCAGAGCCATATGTCTTAGTCAAGGATACCAAGGTTATTGATACAGGATATTATATTGATCACCAGATAATTCCCGCAGCAATGAGGATTCTAGGCTATTTCGGTGTCTCTGAAACGCAACTGAAAATGGCTGTCCGGACAGCCGGGCAAAAAAGCCTATTCGATTTTTTCGGCGGTAAAAAATAACATTGTGCTACAATAGGTCGTTGAATGTAAGAATTATTACATCTTGGGGTTTTTCATTAATCTTTCCCATTTTAGCGCCTATTAATAGTTTAACTTTCTTAGCACCTGCTTTTTCAACGAGTCTCTGTGTAACGATACCATCAAATACTATAGCATAAACAGCACCTTCGTCTAGCTCATCAAGTACGTTGACCAGGTCTCTAACAGGTATTCTCTTGAATGGTTTCCAGTCATCAGTATAAAGTATTGCCTCGAGCGTCCCTAGAAGCGACTTAATGTCCGATCTGATGTTCTTCGGTATACTGATAACTTCTTCGACAACCTGTCTTGTTTCGGTCTTTTCTTTTTCAACGGGTTTTTCCTCTTTTTCCTTGACCGTCTCTTCAACTAACTGGGGCTTCGGAGCCTGTTTCTTAAGAGGCTGAGAGGCTACTTGTCTGCTTAGACGTTCTTGTACTTGTAGGAGATATTGCCCTTCCTTACTTCCAGCCGCTATAAGATCCTCTAGGTACTTCTTGGTAGGAATAGCCTTTGATAGTGCTTCTTTGATTTCTCTCCCAGTCAGCTCTTCAACCTCCTTCCCAGGAGGAGCTCTTGCTATTTTATCTACCTTTATGCTTCGTAGTATTTCTTTTAATATCAAGTCGCCACCATGATCTCCGTCCAGGAAGGCTATCACCTTTTTCTTCTTAGCGAGGCTGGATATTGTTTCTGGAACTTTTCTTGCACCGCCCAGAGCGATTGTGTTGGTTATACCATATCTGAGTAGATTAATTACGTCGGCACGTCCTTCTACGAGTATTATTGTATCGCTTCGCTCAACATCCGGTCCTGCCGGTAGTCCTTCTGATCCATATTTTATCGGCTCAGGCGTCTTCATTGCTTGTTGTATTTCAAGCAGTATTTCTTTAAGGTCTGGCGATTTATTGCGTGACCACATTCTCAATATTTCTTTGGCACGTTCAACAATGCGTTTAATCTTCTCCATCCTGACATCGATAATGTCGACTACTTGTATTTTTGCATTGTAGGGACCCACCCTCTCAACACTTTCTATCATGGCGGCTATTAATGCTGTCTCTATCCGGTCAAGATTACTCGGTATTATTATCTCGCCAATGGTCTTGCCATTATATGTGCGTGTGTTTACCTGGATCCTCCCGATTCTCCCCTTGTCCTGCAGTGCTCTCAAATCGAACTGCTCGCCCAGTAAGCCTTCGGTTTGACCGAATATCGCTCCTATGATATCATGTTTTTCCACTACGCCGTTAACTTCGACTTTCGCTTTTATCAAGTACTTGGTCAATATCATCACCCTTTTCCCGGTTGTTTAGGTAATGTGATGAGCGTGATATGCTCGCTTATTCCGCTGTGTAAATAGCTATTATGGAGTCCAGATTATACATTTACGGTATTAGATCATTGTTTGCACCATTAAATATAATCAATTCTAAATCTATGATTAATTATTCAATAAGCCATGAATCTATAGATCAATAATTCCGCGGCCCTTTAGGGTTGTCCCCCACTACTAACACCCGTGATCATCGAAGCCGTGCGGCTCTACTCACACGGGCTCTAAATAGTGGGAGTAGGGCTGTCTCCCCGGGCCGCTGACCGAGAGCATCCGACTTTGCATTATACATATAAAAATATTATCATTAAATCAATGTAGCAAGACAGCGTGTTATGGATAGGTAAGTGTTTCTCCGGGTTTTAGTATTATGGCCTTCGTCGTAGTTGTATTTTCAACTATCTCTTTGAACTTCTCAGGATCGGTTTTTATTGGCGGAAATGTATTATAGTGCATGGGTATTGCTATTCTCGGTCTTATCATATGTACTGCTTTTACCGCCTCTTTCACACCCATAGTATAGTGCCCGCCTATTGGGAGCATTGCTACATCAGGAGCGTAGAGCTCGCCTATAAGGCTCATCTCAGCGAAAAGCCCAGTGTCACCTGCATGATATATGCTTACGTCTTTTCCTCTGATCACGAATCCTACGGGGACGCCGCGCTGGCTACTATGCAGGGCTGGTGTCATAATCACCTCTAGGTCTGGAATCTTTAGTTTTCCACCAATATTTCCGTCCACAGCATCTACGCCCTGCTCGCTTGCATAAAGGGCTACTTCAAATATACCAACTATCTTGGCGCCTGTGGCTTTGGCTATTTCAATGGCATTTCCTATGTGGTCGCCATGATCATGTGTGATAAATATGTAGTCAATGTGTTTCTTCTTATAATCATCTACTTTAACTGGGCTAAGCGGGTTTTCTAGCCATGGATCGATTAATATTGTTTTCTCCTTGCCATCAAGACCAGTCAATACTACCTCGAATGCCGAGTGACCAAGATACTTTAT
>JALSQP010000108.1 GCA_026985375.1 Desulfurococcales archaeon
ATGTTGTATAAAGCGGGCTGATATCAATGCCAAGAATAGCGGTGGTCGATAGAGAATATTGTAAACCTAATAAATGTGGCTTAGAATGTATACGTTTCTGTCCAATTAACAAGAGTCGCCGAGGCATGGCGATCGAATTATCCGATGATGGACGTTACGTAGTAATACATGAAGATATCTGTATAGGGTGCGGGATATGCGTTAGGAAATGTCCATTCAAAGCTATAAGCATAGTCAATCTACCGGATGAACTCGAGAAGAATGTTATCCATAGGTACGGCGAAAACATGTTCAAACTCTATAATCTCCCAATGATCCGTCCCGGTAAGATAATGGGCATAATAGGGCGGAATGGAAGCGGTAAAACGACCAGCGTGAAAATATTATCTGGATTATTAAAGCCAAATCTTGGAAGATATAATAATCCTCCAGAATGGGACGAGATAATCAAGGCCTTCAGAGGCACTGAGATACAGAACTATTTGAAGAAACTGGCTGATGGCAAGATCAAGGCAGTTGTTAAAATACAGTATGTCGAGATCGCAAAACGTATGCTGAAGGGTCGTGTCGGCGAATTATTGAAGAAGGCTGATGAAAGAGGGCTATATAGGGAAATCGTTGAAGCATTAGGACTTAAACACTTGTCTGATAGAAAAATAGCCGAACTTAGTGGTGGTGAATTGCAGAAGTTCTTAGTTGCCGCAGTACTGTTGAAAGATGCCGACTCATACTTCTTTGACGAGCCATGTAGCTATCTAGATATTAGAGAACGACTGCGCGTTGCTAGAGCTATCAGAGAATTTATTGATGTAAGTAAGAAATATGTTGCAGTAATAGAGCACGACTTAATGATCCTCGACTATATAAGCGATCAAATATCAGCCATCTTTGGCGAACCAGGAGTCTACGGCATTGTTTCTAAGCCGTACGGTACCAGGGCAGGCATTAATAATTACCTTGAGGGCTATCTGCCGGCGGAGAACATGAGGATCAGAAGAGAACCAATAATATTCAAAATAACTGTATCCCAACAACAACAGAGTACCGAAGAGTATCCTATTGTTAAATGGACAGATATGACAAAGAAGTATGTGAGCTCAGGCTTTATTCTACGAGTTGAAGGTGGAGAAATATATCCCGGTGAAGTATTAGGTGTGCTAGGTCCTAACGGAATAGGCAAAACAACGTTTGTAAAAATACTAGCCGGGATACTCATTCCCGATGAAGGGGATGTCATTATATCCGTTGAAAAGATAAGCGTTAAGCCCCAAGAGCTTTCACCAAAGATTTTCCCCGAGGAGACAGTTGCAGCTAATCTTCGTAGAGCATCACCAGAGGCAGTGAACCCAATGTCTTGGATCTACGTTGAACTGATAAGGAAACTCGGCCTTAACAAAATGATGGAGAGACGCGTCGATGAACTCAGTGGTGGTGAGCTACAAAAATTAGCTGTCGCGGTCGCATTGGCAACACCTGCTGATTTATATTTACTTGATGAACCATCAGCCTATCTCGATATCGAGGAAAGACTAGCTATTGCTAAAGTGATCCGGAGGATCATCGAGGAGAAGAGGAAAACCGCGCTAGTCGTAGAGCACGATCTAATGCTGCAAAACTTTGTGGCAAATAGAATTATGGTCTTCAAAGGTATACCTGGGAAAGAAGGATACACAACATCACCACTGGATATTAGCACGGGATTCAACGAACTCCTGAAAGAGCTGGACATTACGGTAAGAAGGGATCCACAGACTGGTAGACCTAGAGTAAACAAACCGGGCTCTTATCTTGACAGGTACCAGAAAAGTATCGGACAATATTACCTTCCTGAGATTGTGCCAGAGAAATAATGGCATCATTAAATTGTGTTTTAATCAGGATGTTAAACTCGTATATGTAATTTATTGCTAGGATGCAAAGCTACATTTAAAACTATTATTTTAATATAATATATATGGTACAATTATAATCGTTGAAGAATGGGTGATTGTAATGGCTGAGAAGATAACTCTTTCCGTGATAAAAGCGGATGTGGGAAGCCTAGCCGGGCATCATATGCCACATCCTGACCAGCTAGCAGCTGCAACAAAGGTTCTTGCTGAGGCGAAGCAGAAAGGATTGATCATAGATTTCTATGTGACACACGTAGGTGATGACATACAGCTCATAATGACGCATAGAAAAGGTGTAGATAGTCCAGAAATACATGAGCTGGCTTGGAACGCTTTCCAGGCTGCTGCAAAGGTTGCACGAGAACTAAAACTATATGCAGCTGGGCAGGACCTACTAAGCGATGCTTTCTCTGGTAATGTTAGGGGATTAGGTCCCGGAGTAGCCGAGATCGAGATGGAGGAGCGTAAAGCCGAGACCGTGATAACTTTTCATGCCGACAAGACAGAGCCCGGAGCGTTCAACCTTCCCATATTCAGGATATTCGCAGATCCGTTCAATACCGCAGGGCTGGTAATAGATCCCAGGATGCATGAAGGCTTTATCTTCGAAGTATATGATGTATTTGAAGGTAGAAGCGTGAAGCTCAAGAGCCCCGAAGAGATGTACGACATTCTCGCATTAATCGGTACACCAAGCCGCTATGTAATCAGACGTGTATATAGGAAGGATGGTTTACAGGCAGCAGTTGTGAGCGTTGAAAGGCTCAATCTGATCGCGGGCAAGTACGTAGGTAAGGACGACCCGGTAGCCATTGTACGTGCACAGCACGGTCTACCAGCAGTCGGCGAAGTACTCGAGGCATTTAGCTTCCCACATCTGGTAGCTGGATGGATGCGTGGAAGTCACCACGGTCCAATAATACCGGTGCCGCTAAAGTATGCTAGGGTAACAAGATTTGATGGACCACCGAGAATAATTGCGCTGGGCTGGAACATTTGTAAGGGCAGGCTGATCGGCCCAGCAGACTTGTTCGACGATGTTGCATTCGATGAAACTAGAAGACTAGGAAACCTGATAGCAGAATACATGAGGAGACATGGCCCATTCATGCCGCACAGACTAGGACCTGAAGAGATGGAGTATACAACGTTGCCCCAGGTACTTGAGAAGCTTAAAGACAGATTCGTAAAGATAGAAGAAGTACATGTGATAAAGAAGCACAGTGAACTGTTGAGCGGAAGTCAGTAAAGAATCTGATACTTTAGTTTTTTATTTAGTTTACATATTAACGTTCCAAACAATATTTTTATAGCTTCAAGGTGACAAAAATGGTTCGTCCCATAATTGCCGTTAACTTCAAAGCATATTATCCCTATAGCTTCGGCGGGCATGCACTTAGGATAGCTCGGGATGCGGTCAAGATTGTTGATGAGTATGATGTAGATGTTATACTTGCTCCTCCTTTCACCGAAATATACAGGTTACTAGAGATTGTACGGGGAAGCAGAGTAAAGGTCTATGCGCAACACGCTGACCCTGTGGAGCCGGGCGCTAGAACAGGCTTCATGCCTATAGAAGCAGTCAAAGAGATCGGTGCTAATGGCTTAATACTGAATCATAGCGAGCATAGGTTAAAGCTGGCGGACATTAATTGGTTGATCAAGAAGGCAAAGAAATTGTCTCTCGAGCAGATAGTCTGTGCAGACGTGCCTGAAACAGCGGCAGCTGTATCGGTTCTCAATCCCGACATCGTGGCTGTTGAGCCTCCTGAGCTCATAGGGACGGGTATCCCTGTTAGTAAGGCCAAACCTGAAGTGATAACGAGAAGCGTTGAACTCGTTAGGAAACATAACCCAGACATAGTCCTGCTAACAGGTGCTGGTATAAGCAAGGGAGAGGACGTTTATGCCGCAATTAAACTAGGAACGCTAGGCGTTCTCGTCGCTTCAGCCATTGTAAAAGCAAAGGATCCCTACGCAGTTATGAAGGATATGGCGGAGAATGCATTGAAAGCATTAAAGTAAATTTTAATTTTTCCCGTAACACTAAATCCTTTCCTAGAGTCTGCCGCCGTAGCTCAGCCGGTAGAGCGCCGGCCTCGTAGCGGATTCCTAAAAAGCTCCGGAGTCGAGATAGCCGGTGGTCGCGGGTTCAAATCCCGCCGGCGGCTTCGCTTTTATCTATATAACTTGTCTGATCTTTATGGAATGGATCTCCGTTTCTTTCCTCCCATAAGCCTCTGCTATAATATCTCCGTATTCGATCTCCCCTATTTGTCTTAGCAAATTATAGAGTAGCTGAACTCCCTTGTCATAGTCTATACGCTTGTCTTCTTTCACTACTTTAATCCTATATGGCCTGATACCATATCTAATCGTTAATTCCTCCGAGATCCTATGATCTGTCGAGCCAGCATATACATCTACTTGTGGCCTATATCTCGAAATAAGCGAGGGTATTGTTCCTGTTTTTGTGTAGACCAGTATTTTTGCATTGATATGTTCAGCTAGTAAGGTTAGTCCAAGCGCATATTTTTCGCGTAGTGTATTGGCAGAATCAGTTCTTATTGACTCTATACTTGTCTTGTTGATATTTGCTTCAGCTATACTCACAATTCTTTTCAACCATCTAATAGTCTCTATCGGGTATTTGCCTACAGCGGTCTCATTTGTTAAGAGTAGTGCGTCTATGAGATCCATTACCGCATTCATAACGTCAACTACTTCACTCCTACTTGGCCTAGGGTAGTCAACCATGGTTTCTAGGAGCTGTGTGGCTACAATGCTAGGTTTACCATATTTTAGGGATAAATAGGCAATTCTTTTCTGCAGGAACGGTAGTTCCTCAAGAGAATAATGCATGCCTAGGTCTCCGCGAGCTATAATTACTGCGTCTGAAGCCTCTATAATGCTTCTGAGATTATTAACAGCAGATCTAGTCTCGATCTTAGCGACCAGTTTAAGGGTATTCTTGGTGAGTCTGCTAACAAGATCCCTTACGACTTCCACGTCTTTTGAGGTCCTAACATAGCTTAGGGCTAGGAATGTTATGTCTTTATTCACACTATACTTTACATATTGTACATCGCGCTCAGTCAGTGAGGGCAGATTGATTTCTTTTCCATGTATAACAAGTGTTTTGTGTGGCAGAAGGACGCCGTCGTTTAGAGCCATTGCTACTGCCTGGTTCTCCGATACGTCCTCTATCCTAAGCATTATTTTTCCATCATCAAGTAGTACGAGATCACCAATCTCGAGTGTCTCGAAAACTTTCTTTATAGGTATTGGAACAGTTTTTTCTTCTGAGGCAGAACTTCCTAGGACTAGGAGTATTTTGTCCTTAGTATGTATTTCCTGAGGTTTTATGTCTCCTATCCTTATTTGAGGGCCCGGGAGATCACCCATTATTGATACTATGGTGTCCAGCTCGGCAGAAGCGTCACGAATATAGCTGATCCATTCGTCCCAGATCTTTGGTTCTCCGTGAGAATAGTTTATTCTAAAACAACTGACACCCTCTGATATTAGTCTTTTTATTATTTCGTAACTACTTGTCGCTGGGCCCACCGTCGCGATTATCTTAACACGGGTTAGTGAAGCCAAATGATCACCTCTGCGATTCCTTGTATTCTTTAACAGCTTCTTCTTTTGATATTTCTTTTGTACTAGTTATCATAACATAGCCTACATACATTATGAAACTCGAAACTCCAAATATTGCTATTAATACTGCTACTCGTATAAGCAGATCGGAAAATCTGATGCCACCGACATACATGTCTGGAGCAATAACTAGGCCGGTAAAATATACAAGAGCAAGCGTAAACCCGAGAATAATAAGTGCTATCCCTAGGGAACGGCTCATCTTAATCGGACCCTAGCAATCACTAGATCAAACTTATTATTTCTTTTACTTTTTTGCCTGGTACTATACCTAGTTCTTTAGCCTTAGTGGTCGAGGCCTTAATCCGTGCATCAAGCAAGTCCTCCACTGTCTTGACACCTGAAACCATTGCAGCGATAAGACCTAGTTTCTCACACACATCGATATTTAGATATCCGCACATAACGAAGCCTTTTTCTCCTCTCAGTAGAACCAGGTTAGGTGCATTCGGAAGCTCTATTTCCATACCTGTCAGGCTACGACCATCAATATTAAAGTTCTTAATTCTTATTGATGTATAGGGTATATTCTCCATACAATCACCATTTCATATCTTTGTTTGAATACAATATTAGAATCTTAACTACAGTTAGCTATATTGCCTTTTGTAATATTTTGTTGGTAGTATTAAGAAGTGAAGGAATTAATGGCGGCCCGACCCCGGCTTGGGGCGGCTGCGAGGCCTCGCGGACCTCACGGCCCACCCCAACGTGGCCGGCTTAACTTCCGGGTTCGATATGAGTCCGGGTGTTGCCCGGCCACTATGACCGGGTCGGACCGCCGATTAACCTAGATTAAAGTGACTAGCTTTTAAGTTTTTCTTTCTTCGAGTTTTACCGAGTATATCGCTTTTATCACTAGTTCTCCGTCACACTTGGGGCATTTCCCTTTGACGAGGGATATGAAGTCTCCCGGCTCGTAGTCTCTCTCTGCTTCGTAGCCACACTTCTTACATACAATCAGTTCTTTTGGAATATATTTTGCTTGTTTGGGTTTGCGCCTATACTCCATGTATAGTTGCATGACTAATATTGCGAGCGCGATAAGTGTTAGTATGAGCATTGTGTTCTGGTCGAATATCATCCTGGTACACCTAATGTGTTACCTATTCCGGCCACTATTATTGTGGATTTGGGCTTGGTAGACTCTATTATGATTTTACGCACATATTCTAGAGCTTTTTCGCCCGCCTCATATATTTCTTTTTTCATAATATGTATTGCTTCGCCTAAATCCATCTTAATTACTAGTGCTTTAAGAGGAATACCATACTTTGTCGTTGCTCTCTCTATGGCTATCTTTTCGGGTCCTGGATCACCTATTGCAGCTCCAATTCCCTCGGCTATTTCGCCTGTTTCTTCTCCCTCGAGCTTTAATGCAGCATCAATTGTTATGACGAGGTCAACTCCGCCTTTGAGTTCTTCTACCAAGTCGTAAAGAACATGGCCTGGTCTACCGACATTGCTTCCAGGTCCTTCTGCCTTGATTACATATATTCTGCGATCGTCGAGCCATAGCTCCGTTATACTTGTATCCTCCACTACTTTCTTTGAGATTACTCTCCCTAGCTCGATCAGTTTATAAGCTACGAGAGGGCCTACGCTGTCACCTATTGGTGTGCCGGTTAGGAATGCATCTAGGGATTTATGATAGGTCTCAACGATTCTCATTATCTGTGGCATGGCCATTTCTAACTGCATTAAAAGTATCCAGTTGTTCTCTTTCTCTCCGGATAATAGGTAGTGGCGAACAATTTTGTATATCTGGTTCATAACTCCAACTATAGATAATCCAGTCTCAACAAGGCTTCGTTCGTACTTTGTGGCTTTAGGTATAGCTTGTTCAACCATTTTCTTGAAGCTCTTATCTCCTGTTATGATTAGATGTTCTAGGCGTTTTATTATATCAGTGGGCTCTATGTTCACTGGCTGTATTATAAAGAAGTCCATAGCACGCTTGATGAGTAGATCAGGAGTTTTTACTCCTAGGTTTTTGAGTTGTTTCTCTACACGCACTCGGTCTTGTTCTAGATATGATTTTATGATTGATAACTTGTTTCTTATATCGTAGCTCCATAGACGCATCTGGATCTTTTGGTTGGCTCCAGTGAATATCAGTATGAATAATACTATCCATATGAGCTGTGTTGCCAGTGAGACCCAGTCGGTTGCCAATAATTATTACACCTTAACACTCTGTCTCTCCTAGGGTGTAATGTACTCGTATCTTAATATTTTTAATCCAAAACACGCCTTATAGAGTTGTAACAATGATTTCATCGCCATTAACAACTATTGTATGTTCGAACTGGGCAACTATTCCTCCCCCCCTCTCGATCAGTATGGGATAAGATAAGATCACACCGTGGCGTTCAAGCATCTTAATAGTATTTCTTAGGCCATCAATACTTGAAAACATATCCCTATACCATCGCTCACAGAATGGTAGGGTGCGCCTCTCACTCCATATTTTCTCAAATAATTTTCGCTCGTACACGGTTAGCCTACCCCGTCTCTTTTTAATGGAGTATATGGTCTTTGCTTTCCCCTCCTTTACTAGTCCAACACCGTTAGTTGCGAAAGGCTCCATAGCGTATACACCGTCCTCGAGCCTCCATCTGCTGAATATGTCGTTAAAGTTAGGTATGCTTTTACCGCTATGTATAATGTATCGGTCGATACTATGGCCTGTTAGATTTCTTACCGGTTTATAGCCGTAGCTCTCAATAGTTGTCTCAATAATGTATCCGATCTCTTTAGCTTTTATTCCGGGTTTAAGAATAGAGAGTGCAGCTTCTAGTGCTTTTCTTGTAGCCTCTAGGAGAGGCTCATAAACTGGATTGAATGCCACTGTTGTTGCAGTGTCAGCGATGTAACCATCGATATGCACTCCTATATCTATCTTTATGACAGCGTTATCGGGAACTATAGTTTCATCATTAATAAGTGGTGTATAGTGTGCAGCGATTTCGTTAATACTAAGATTTGTTGGGAAAGCAGGTTCACCACCTAGCTCTCTTATCCTGTTCTCAATATGCTCTGCGAGATCAACGAGTTTCATCCCCGGTTTTATCATCTTTGCAGCTTCTTCGCGGGCGATCTTTGCTATTCTTCCAGCTCTGATCAGCTTGTCTATAGCTTCGTCGTCTAGTTTACCCAATAGTTTTCACCAATATAGTAAAGCTTACGGAAGGATATTATGTTTCCTGTTTAAAGATTTATTTCAGGTATAGTCACTAAAAGAATAACGGGATAAACGCACAGTTCTGAGGGGTGATAATTATGGCCATAATAAAGTATT
>JALSQP010000109.1 GCA_026985375.1 Desulfurococcales archaeon
ATTATATGAAGAGCCTAATCAGAAGAAAAAGCAGTAAAATCCAAGGCATATTCAATGTTGAGACAAAGGATCAGTATCGTTTACGCCTAACAATAGTAGCTCTAACAAGCTATAGATGCAAAACAAGCCAGAAGAGAGCTATAAGGAAGATAATGGAAGAATACGTAGAATCAAAAATACCACAGCTTACACTCGACGAGCTAATCCAGGAAATGCTATTTGGCAAAATGAGCGCAGAAATCATGGAGAGAGCACGCAAGATCTACCCGATACGTAAAGTCGAGATATACAAATCAAAATTATTGATGATGCCAACACCTGAAGGCCCCAAGCCTGCAGTAGTGGTATCACCGTTGCAACTGAAGAGAAGGTAATCATAAAGGCATCAATAATTCATCTTTCAAGATCCTTTATTCCTCGAATTAGTAGAGGAATCCATAATGTCTTTGAAGGAAAGATCCTTTGACATACTTATAAAGACAGGGCTAGGCTTCGAAAAAATTGTTGCATCGAGAATAAAGGAATATGATGAAAAAACCATTGTTATAGCTTGTCCGCAAAAATTCAAAGGACTGGTTCTAGTAAGACATGGCGAGCACAGTGTAGATGAACTAATGGATTACATCGAAAAGAACATTGTTGAAGCCGATAAGATCATTCCGATTCTAGCTGAATCCCCTGCAGACCCATATAAAATAGCCGAGATAGTTGCAGAACTGGCTAAAGAACATATTAGTCCTTCTGAAACATTTGCTGTTAGAACTACTCGGCGTGGAAGACATAACTTTACAAGTATAGATGTCAATATAATAGTTGGAGATCATGTACGTCGTGCAACCAATGCTTCTGTCAACCTTAGATATCCGGATAAAATAGTCTTAGTTGAGATAATACAGGACAGAGCCTATATCAGTATTCTTCCGGGTAGTTTTGAATACCATAAAATATCACCCGGAAAGAAAACTATTCACTGGCTTTTCAAGAGATTCGCAGTTGTACAGATGCCTTACTTAGGCCCTACAGACGCGATCAGAAATATGGGTAGAAGAATAGGGAGAGAAGTACAGAATTTTGAGGTCGGTGAACTGGTTATCGCGCCTGCAGGCATTATCGATGCTGTACAACTCGCCGAGTTCATTTTTAGTGTAGAAGAAGGAATACGTTCAAGATACGAGATACAGAAGAGGAGTTATCATCGTAAAACACGTAAGGTGCCAATCAAGGTACAAGATATCCACCAGCTTATACGTGATCGTGCTGATGAAGTGATAATAGTGTTCGAGCCTGAAGGAAAATATATATTGGACGTAGCAGATGAGCTCCAAGACCTTATATTTAAGTCGAAGAAAAGAGTTAACCTCCTGTTTGGCTCGAGGGAAGGGATTCCTCTCGGGATCTACAGATTCGCCGACCTAGTAGTAGACATAGCGCCCGGAATCACCTTATCTACAGATTATGCTGCAGCCGCAGGACTTATAGCTCTAGCCACAGTCCTTTATAACAGGTTGGATAAAATTGAAGGCGATAATACTAGCGGCGGGAAAAGGGGAAAGGCTCTGGCCAATAACAGAAACAATACCTAAGCCATGTATTCCGGTAATGTGTAAGCCATTAATTCTATGGCATCTAGATGCTTTAGAACAAGTACCTGAGATCAATGAGATAATCATTGTTGTAGGCTATATGAAGGAAAAGATTATATCACTAGTCAATTCACTCTCCCTGAAGAAAAAGATCCGCTTTGTAGAACAAGAAGACGAGCTCGGCACAGGCCATGCTGTAAAAACAGCCCTCGAAAAAATAGGTGTGACCAGCGAACCTACACTAATAACCTACAGTGATCTATTTCTTGGTAAATGGGATCTATACTTTACATTGACTAGCTCAGGTGAGAGTGCAATAGTAGGTGTGCCGGTTCCCGATCCAACGAATTATGGTGTCTTGTATCTTAAGGATAATAATCAGTTAGAGAAGATAGTCGAGAAACCATCAAAGCCGTCATCAAATTTAATAAATGCTGGTATATACGTTATTAGGCCAAACGAGATAAGCAAATATATTGATACACCGCCTAGTCCCCGCGGCGAGATAGAATTCACGGACGCGATAAATAGAGCAGTATCTGAAGGCGGTTTATCTATTGCTGTCAAAACAATAGATAAAGAGTCATGGATTGATATTGGACTACCATGGAATTTATTGGAGGCTAACAAATTAGCTCTTGATAAGTTCCTAAAGGATATACTCGGTTCGAACTCTAAAGAATGCCCAGCATGTATCGAGGGACCAGCATATATAGGTGATAAAACCACTATAAAGCCTGGAACATACATAGAGGGACCAGCATATATAGGTGAAAATGCCAAGATAGGGCCTAACACTAGAATCAGACCATATACTGTAATATGTAATAATACACGAATAGGGTTTTCAGTCGAAATAAAAAGTAGCCTAATAATGGAACACGCAAAGATCAGTCATTTCGCATACGTAGGTGACTCCATTATTTGTGACCATGTAAATCTAGGCGCTGGTACAATGATCGCAAATCTTCGATTCGATGATAAACCGGTCAAGTCTCTTATTAGGGGAAAAATGATCTCAAGCGGGAGAAGAAAGTTTGGCAGCGTAATAGGCTCTTATGCTAAGACTGGTGTGAATGTTTCGATACTGCCAGGAGTTAAGATCGGATGTTATTCTTGGATTTACCCAGGTGTTATAGTTGCCCAAGATGTCCCATCACATAGCTTTTACAAGGTATTGATAAAACCCTATATAACACCAATTAAAAACGAGGAAGGAGATGAAGACCATGAAAATGCGGATTGAAGACTTTAAGAAAAAATTCCCCCATTTAGCTAATGAGATCCTTAATGACGAACAACAATTGAGTCTTCAGGTAAACATAGGAGTGCCCGATCCATGGCGGGGCTATACACCCGGTATCGAGGATTATATTCGTAGATGCAAAAGCATCGATGAAGCATTGAAAGTCATAGATTACCTCGAGAAACACGGCGAGATCACGACAAATGAGGCGGCTGGGTATAAGAAACTACTTACTGAGAAAGGTCTATCTTATTTCGGCCCTAGGAAAGAGGATGATTATTATTATAAGAGAGCCCAGGACTTCTGGAACAAGCTACGTAGAAAATCTATCTATGGGCAGCGACAGCAACAATCTTGATCACATCATTGTCTTTGAGAACATAGTCTTCACCCAATCTTTCGCCAGTCTTAGCATTGATAGCGTATAGGAATGTTTTACCTAGGTCGGTATGTATCATGTATGCTAGTTCAATAGCTGTTGTGCCCTTAGGTACCAGGTATGCATCAGGAAGAATCCTACCTGAGTGGTCAGTATACTTCTTGTGATCCTCGACAGGATAAACCGCTATTAGTTTAAGAACATCAAATATTGCCTTGTTCAGAAGTTCTTGCACACCGGTGGATCCATATTTTTCAAGTACCTTCTTCCTGACAAGCTCCAAGGCCTTTTTTTGCTGAGCTGATAATTTTTCAGGAGCAATTACCTCGAAATCTTCATTCCCGGGCAAATAATGTATTAGGCCTGCAGCAGAGGCTTTCCTTAAAATGAGCTCTGCAAGAGCACTTATTGGAACTACCACGTGTTCCCCGAATTCTTCTTTTAGTCTCTGTATATTTTCCTCAGCGTGTGGCAGATCCATCTTGTTCGCCGCTATTATTATGGGCTTGCTTAAGTGTCTGAGCGTTCTAGCAAATTCGACGACATCATCTTTACTCCATTTCATTAGCTTTGTTGAGAGATCCAGCTTGTTCACTGTCTCTACTATGTGTTGCTTACCAATACTTAGACCAGAAAGGGTCTGTGAGAGATAATCTATCGGGTCACGTATAGTATACATATACCGTGAGATCTTATTTTCCCATATGCGGAGGATTACGCTTATGAACCATTTGTCTACCTCTTCTTGAATAAGTTTGGCTTCTTCAACAGGATCGTACGTGCCCGGCGATGCAGGTGTACCATCGGGAGCTGTTGAACCGCTAGCGTCTACAACGTGGATCAGCACATCAGCTTGCCTTAGATCATCCATGAACCTGTTACCTAGTCCGCGTCCCTCACTAGCCCCGGGTATGAGACCAGCTACATCCATTATTTTAACTGGTATGAACCGATTACCATTTATACACATACCAGTCCTAGGATTACAGCCTTTAAGACCAAGTTCCACATGAACACATTGTTTCCTCACATAGCCAACGCCGATATTGGGCTTAATTGTTGTGAAAGGATGATTAGCTATCTGTGCAGAAGCCAATGTTAGTGCTGCAAATAATGTTGACTTGCCAACATTGGTTTTACCGATAATCCCAACTATTTTTTCAGGTGGTGGCAAAACTCTCACCATAGGCGTTGCGATGATACTGCTATATAAGAAAAGGGTGTTCAAGCTTTATAAACCCAAATCTAATATGATATTGGACTAGCTAGGAGCAAGAATGGTGTAAGGATAATGGTAAAAAGCATGTACCACTTCATCGCAGACCTATGGAAGCGACCATATGATGGCGAAATGAAAGAGGTTATGAAACAGAGGCTCATAAAGTGGAGAAGAGATCCCATAGTAATAAGGATTGCTAAACCTACACGTCTAGACAGAGCTAGAGCATTAGGCTACAAAGCCAAGCCGGGCTTCGTAGTAGTAAGAGTACGCGTTAGAAAAGGCGGACTAAGAAAACCAAGGCCCAACAAGGGTAGGCGCCCGAAGAGAATGGGTATATACGGATTCGCACCCGCTAAAAGCCTAAGACTAATAGCTGAGGAAAGAGCGGCTAGGAAGTACCCGAACCTAGAGGTGCTCAACAGCTACTACGTAGGAGAAGATGGAAATTACAAATGGTACGAGGTAATCCTCGTCGACCCGCATCATCCAGCTATATGTAATGATAAAGACATCGGCTGGATCTGTGAGAAGCAGCACAAGGGACGTGTGTTCAGAGGTTTAACGAGTGCTGGCAAGAAGATGAGAGGGCTGAGAAAGAGTAGAGGGCTCAAGTACACTATAAAACATAAGTGGAAGAAGAAACAGCGTGAGAGAATACTGAGAAAGAGACATGAAGCCAGCCGTGGAGCACGCGACCCGTGGCAGGTAGCTGCTAAAAAGGCTGAAGAGTAAAGATGGAATCTAAAATAAATGAACTAATAATTTCTAGTCACTGTCACTCAACAGAAGATCTCAATAAGGTAAAGAAGGCTATTTTAAATATTATTCCATTAGAGCTTAGATACGAACTCTCTTCTAAACTTAAGATCGAAACAGTACATGGATTCTATGGAAACGAAATAAGAATTCTGACTCTGAAAATATCGGGCGAAAAAACACTAATGATACTAAAGCACTTATCAAGCACTCTTTCTGATATTGATAAGTCAATAATAAGGGCTAGCCTCGATCTAAGATATGATAGTAAATCAAACAAACTATATCTGAGATTTAACAAACAACAAGCCTATAGAAACAGATTAACAATAGATGACTCTGATGATGTAATCAAAGTTGTAGTATCTTTTAGAGGTAAACACAAGTTAAATGATGTAAAGAACATATTAAGGGAAACGGGGCTGATCTAAGGTATTGAATATCCCATTAATAGATATAGGAAGTTTTTGCAACAACGAAAAATGTATTGAAACCTATACAATTCTAGGTTATAGAGCCGCTTGCATAGAAGGACTTAATCATAAAATTATTAGAAAAAACAATTTCATAGCCGTCAGAAAATCAACAATTTATAGCGAATCACAAAAAAATTTGAAACATGATATTAGGAATGAAAAATCGCGCTCATTCATTATTGCTGTAGTCCCTTTATCCATTGAAGTTGCACGTTTTGCCGCACGCGATAGAAGAGTGGATATGGTCGTATTAATTCCCGACAGTGTAAGGTACATTGATAAGACTGAAATAGCAATGCTGAAACACTTTTCTAAACCATTAGAAGTACCCATCAATACCTTAATTACTCAGTCATCAAGTGTTAAAGCAATGATTATACGTAGAATAGATTTAGCGTTGAAATACAATGTAACAGTAATACTCAGTTCGTGGGCTCATGAATGGAATGAAATACTAGCCCCAATATCTTATACTGCATTGGGAAGCATACTTCTACGTATATCTATGAAAGATGTTCTAGTAATGCTTACTAATTACACGCGGGAACTCATGGTTAAGAATGGTGTACACATATGATTTCATTACCACTAATGATTTCATTGATTGCAATAGTATTTAGTACAGCAACATTGGTGCTTGTTACTAATAGAATAAAAATAGTAGAACGCAGATTGAGATATGTTTATGATCTTATTACAATGAAGAGAAGAAAGAAGCATGGCAGAATAAGAAAAAGATACATAGTATTCGCAGTGATTTCAGAACAAGATCTAGGCAAGAAGGATATTGAGAAAGCAATACGAAGAATATGGAAAGAAATTTTCGGTGAATTATCACTGTCTAGGGCTGATCCTCAGCTCATATACTTTGAACCATCGATACAAAGGGGCATTATCAGAATAAGGCATATATATAAAAAGGAGTGTTTAGCACTGCTTGGAATAATTCACGAAATAAACGGTATGAAATGTCTGCTCATACCCATAACAGTCTCGGGAACTCTAAAGAGAGCTCAGAAGAAACTTTACATGCTACGCCGTGATCTTCAGCCAAAATAAAAATAATAAAAGCCCTAACAATCATTTACTAGGACAGGATGATGAGGCCGCTCCAAACACGAGACGATGAAGACCTCGCGACGAACTGACTCCTATAAAAGATAAAAGGACAAAAATAATTGTACAACATTAGGTGCGGGGGTGCCCGAGCCTGGTCGAAGGGGGCGGACTTAAGTCCAGGTACCTGGGGGGAGATCCGCTGGCGTAGGCCTGCGTGGGTTCAAATCCCACCCCCCGCACCATTCCATATAAAGTATTTATATCCTCAGAACCCGTCATCTCCTCATTGCAAAGCTCAGTAGTCGGACTCTTCATCATAGGGCGAATAAGCTTCTGTAACAAATTTAATATTGCTCTCTAAAACATTAGGGTTTAGAGGTAGAATAATATTTTAATATCGAGGGATGTTTTCATGGGTCTAGGTATATCGGCCGCAGCAGCATACGATAGAGCAATAACGATATTCTCGCCCGATGGGCGTCTATACCAGGTAGAGTATGCATTCGAGGCAGTAAGGCAAGGATGGACAACAATTGGCATTAGAGGAAAAGAAGGTGCTGCCGTAATCGTTGAGAAAAGAAAGATATCGCCTTTGATGGATACTTCACCGATACAAAAAATCTTTAAGGTAGACGACCATATAGGTGCTAGCTTCGCAGGAATAGCAAGTGATGGTAGAGTACTCGTTGACTATGCACGTCAGCTCGCTCTATTACATAGATTCTACTATGACGAACCAATAACGGTTGAGTACCTTGCTAAGCAAATATGTGATATAAAACAAGCATACACACAGCATGCTGGCGTTAGACCTTTTGGTGTAGCAGTAATATTTGTTGGCGTTGATGAGAACGGTTCACAGCTCATCATGACCGAGCCTAGCGGTAGGTACATGAGCTATTATGCGGTCGCTCTAGGCGCAAAGAGCAATGCAGCTACAGAATATCTTGAAAAACACTACAAATACGATGTACCGATAAAAGAGACAATAAAGATTGGAATATCTGCTCTGTTAAAAGCTCTAGAAAAGAAGCTAGAGGCATCTAACTTAGAAATAGGATATGTTGATACTAAGACTAAGACATTCAAAATACTCAGTACTGAGGAAATCGCCAAGTATCTAGAGGAACTCGAAGACCAACAAACATAGACTAGATGATTTTATTGGTTAGCAACAATATTTAACAATAAGGTTTTCTCGGTGATAACATGTCCGGAAAATATGTAATTGCCCGTTTTGAATACAAAGGTCATAGATTTGAGATCCTGGTAAATCCTGATTTAGCTCTCAAGGTAAAAGAAGGAAAACAAGTTAACATTGATGAATTACTTGTAGGCGACATAGTGTATAAAGACGCTAGAAAAGGGCTAAAAGCCTCGCCGGAATCCCTCAAAAGCGTTTTCGGCACTGACGACATTAAAAAAATAGCCATAGAGATAATTAAAAGAGGAGAGATTCATTTAACAGCTGAGCAGAGGAGAAAACTGCTCGAACTAAAGAAGAGACAGGTAATTAATCTCATAGCGAAGAACGTAATAGACCCTAAGACAAAACTGCCCATACCCCCTAAAAGAATAGAGCTAGCTATGGAGCAGGCTCGAGTATCTATAGATCCCTTCAAGCCACCGGAGGCTCAGTTTGGAGAGATAATATCGAAAATATCCAGGATAATCCCTATCAAAGTGGCTAAAGCGTATATCGCGGTTAAGATCCCCCCACAATATTCGGGAAAGGCATACAAGATCCTCCCATCGCTCGGCACTATTAAGCGTACTAATTGGCTTAGCGATGGAAGCCTTCTTGTAGAGTTAGAAATACCTGCCGGAATGCAAGATGAAGTAATAGATAGATTAAATAAGGTGACTCGTGGCTCCGCGCAAGTGAAGGTCCTTCATGTAAGGTGATCACAATGTCTAGCCGACTAAAGATATTGGTAGCTGACAGGCAAATCGTCAGACCAGGAGATATACTGGCTGTGACGGAACAAAAGATTCGGA
>JALSQP010000110.1 GCA_026985375.1 Desulfurococcales archaeon
AAGTCTATCCCATCGCCCGAGACAGCATCTCTCTTCAACGCGGCCTCAATAGCACTTACTGCTAGATGAGACGCCTCATCAACACTAATTTCATCCTTATATTCTTTCTCTAGAATGCCTAGTGCTAAGGGCCCGCCCGAGCCAATTGCTGTATACTTGTCTTCTATATAACTACCCACAGGATCTAGGACAAAAAGTTGCGGGCCTTTATCATCAACTCCTGCAATTATTGTTTCGGTCATCATGGGCATTAGCTTATATGAATAAAGTATTATAGATGCCACCTTCGCCATCGATCTAACACGTATCTTCCTATTATGTTGAAGCTCATAACTCTTAGCCTCGAACCTCAGCATCTTCAATAATACCTGCGCATCACCCATGAGCCCTACCACTCCTATGCCTACATGGTCTGTTATTGGATGTACTTTTCTCACGTTCTTACTGAGCACAAAGCCATCATAGGTTAATCTCTTTTCACCAGCTAATACGATGCCATCCCTGGCTTTGATACCAAGAACAGTTCCTACACCATTCATTGTTCTTTCCCCATTGAATTATCCGTGAAACTAGTAAGAAGTTATTGGCTTAAATAGGTTGGCCCGGGGAACAGAGGCCCCGCCCTCATCCCCTTAACCCTCGATGGAGGGGTGTCAGGGGGGCGTCATATATAGGTATTATAGAGTGGCCTAATTATTCTTCGTGCAAAAAATAAACGAATAGTTTCGTTGCCCCCCCAGAGCGCGCTACCATACACTGTTCTTGAGAAATAACAGAGAAGCCTTACCCATGTAATGGTGTCGGTAGATGAGAGAAAATAATTGCCCCTTATGTGGAGGCATTCTGGTCTGGGACTACGAGAGAGGGGAAATAACCTGTAGTTCCTGCGGAACAGTTATCGATACCATATATGATTATAGCCCGCCATATAAGAGGAAGGACACTATATATCAATGCCAGACAAAGAAGCTTGAAAATCCCAAACGCAGGAGACAACACAGACAATACTATATATATGTAAGGAGGTATAACACAGCAAAAAAATACGTCATAGGCAGACCATGGCTGCATATAGACTACGATAAATATCTCCACAGCGGGAAGCTCGTGAAAACAATAAAGTCGGACGCAACTATCAATGCCGAGAAAAACATCGAGGAACTAGGAATCCATCATGAGCTACAATATTATATAAAGCTGATAGAGAGAGTCTACCCTGCAGCCCTCGCTAGAACCGAGAGAAGCAAGTACGCCCTAGCATATATACTCTCATTCCTAGATAAGAAGAGAAGACCTCCCCTCGAGCACAGAGTCACTAAAATATTCAATATAAGCCCCACAAGCTATAAGCGCCTCCTAAGACTCGCCAAGAAAATACATGAGAGGATAAAACCAGCAAATATTAACCCGCCATAACATCATGTTTAGAGAAAACAACATAAAACAGAGATGCACCATGAAGAACGATGAACAAATAATAACTCCCGACAAGCTCAAGAAATACTGGATACCATTATACGAGGACATATACAGACGCGTAGACAATCGTATGCGATCAACGCCTATCCCGCCACCCCCACGAAGAACAGGTAAGAACACATTGCTTCAATTCAAGAACACACTACTCGCAAAACTAGGAACAGCATATACTATCCTAGACTCAGACATGGAGAACATCGTGAAGGCTCTCGAAGCCATAAACAAGATGCATGATTTCTACAAAGAATTATTCATCATAAAAACAAGTAGAAGCCCAGCAGATCTGCTGGGCAGATACAGGGCTAAGAGGAGGATCCTCAACAGAATATACCGTGACATAAGAACAGGGATAAAATCCAGCCTAACAGGAGGCGAGGCGAAGAGGGCCTTTAGGGGGGGATTAGGGAGAATGTTATCGCTGTTCAAGAGAGACCGAGCACTACTAGAGGCGATCAAGGAAGCTATAAAAGAGATCTCGGTGATGCCAGATGTTACTGGCGATCTAGTAGTTATAATCGCTGGAATGCCCCAAGTAGGAAAATCAACACTACTCAAGAAGCTCACGAGGGCTGAGCCCGAGATAAGCCCCTATCCCTTCACAACGAAGACAATAATCGCAGGGCATATAGAGGTAAAACCCTATGGCAAAATAACACTTATAGACACGCCCGGCCTACTCGATAGACCCATCGATAAAAGAAACGAAATAGAAATGAAAGCCGTTCTAGCGTTCAAACACCTATCGGATATACTGCTCTACTTGTTCGACACGAATCCTAATACTTACTATAGTCTCAGTAAACAACTAACTGTATACAGAGATGTCATAAACATTATCAGTTCAGACAACATCATAGTAGCGATAAACAAGATCGATATAACGCCGAGGAATATCTTGGAGGAAGCAAGGAAGAAAATAGCAAACGTAACAGGATGTGAACCACTGCTTATCTCTGCCGATAAGGGGTATGGTCTCGGCGAATTGCTTGAGATACTCGAGAACAAACTTATCGAGAAAATCCGATCCCATCTATCCTAATAATACCCAATTCACCCTCTTCACCATCTACCTCTACGGATGCATCTCTTAGAAACATCTTCGTGATCCTGATCGCTGTCAACGTATGACTAGTGAGCTTAGCAACACCTGCAACACTACATCCTCTTGCGAGGAACATGTAGGGAATAAGCATGTCCGCCATATGCCTGTCAAAAGCCATACCCGTACCTATGTCTTCCACAAGCTTCAACGCGGCCTCACGGCCTACATCCTCAGCGGGCTTGCCTTTCTTTCCAAGACTATCAGCTCCGAGCCTAGTACCCGATCTTGTCTCAGCATAAACTACTATCCCGCTACCAGGACCCAGGTGAGGGTCTCTTCCCCTCTCATAGTACTCTATATCAATAAGTGGCTCTAAACCGAGCTTTTCAGCTATAACAGCAGAGGCCGCATGTGCCTGCCTCTCAGCCACATGTTTAGGCAGTCTCACTGCATGGCTTCTACCACGTACTGCCACTATGCCCTTATGCTTCACTATATTGATCGACCTCAAGTAATCCTTCACAGGCTCAACTTCAACAACTATTCTGCCGCCGCCTCTCGGGTAATGGCCTCGCCTTAATAGCTTTACCTCTATTTTTGCACCAAATAACCACAGATTATGCTTGAAGACGAAGATCATATAGTCTATCGGGGGGCTCCAAGGAACATCTGTACCACCGATTATAGTTACTCTCGAAGGGTGATCAGCGAAGAAAAGAACTGGCAGGAGTGCTTGAAGGACGAGCGTTACGCTACCTGCAGTCCCTATATTAAACTCGAAAATACCTGATTTTCTCGTTCTAGGCTCAAAGACTATCTCCATACTACCAACTCTGTCACCATGTACAACAGCATCAGTTATTTTTGCAAGAGCCCGAACGGCTGTTAAGTGTTGTGGCCTTAAACCAGGATTCCTCCTCTTAGCCCTTATATTGTATATTCTCACCGGAATTTGAAGAACGGCTGAGAGAGCTATACTGTATCTCAGTATCTGTCCTCCGCCCTCGCCTATGCTCCCATCGATCTCAACAAGCATTTCTGCATACCCTCTTAACACGCTCTACGCCATCTATATTATCAATATATCTTGCAACAGGTTCGGGGACTCTTTCGCGCCACGTATCACTAACCATCATGAGCCTACGTATAACAGTGCCGCTGTAGAGATGTGGATTGTATAGTTCAATCTTTACGACATCGATGCCGAGCCACTTGTAAAGAAACTCTACATGGGGGTTCCCAGTAGCTACAGCTTCTACTCTCGGAATCATACCTAGTACATATGTCGTCCATGCCGTAGGCTTATGTATATCAGGTACTGGGATCAAGAGATACTTATCTCTAGATATACCGGAGGTTCTTAACGTTTCATCGATCATCTCTATTCTCTCACCAGCCGTAAACGGATTCCTGCAAGTAAATCCTTCCTGCGCACTTCCAATAACTATGATGACTTCATCAAATTTATCGGCGAGATGTTTAACGATCCGTAAATGCCCGTTATGGAACGGCTGGAATCTCCCAGGAAATAACACTCTTCTCGCCACTGTACATCTTCACCTCCGCGCCGTCAGGTGTATAGAGTCGAGAATATTTGGCATGAACACTTGTGTCGAACCAACATAGCCGCTTCTAGGATTAGATACGAGGCGTGACACGAGCCTTGCAAGGGTCATAATGGCTGTGGGCTCGCCGTGGTTGAGCACGATGTTACGCGGTCTCGGCATGATGTTGCGGATATACCTCAGGAGTTCGCCTTGGTCGCTATGTCCTGAGAAGCCCTCGACACTGTATACTTCGAGGTTTATCCTAACGATCTCTACCTTGTTATCAATCACCATTTGGAGTTCTCGGAGACCATCCTTGATCCTCCTGCCCAATGTTCCCTCCGCCTGGTAGCCCACGAAGACGAGGGAGTTCCTTGGATCGCTTGCTATTAGTCTTAGGTACTCCACGGCTGGCCCGCCGGTCAACATACCGCTGGTAGCAATTATTATGGATGGCTTTGTCTCCACGATATCGGGCCTGGCTTTGTGTCCCTCTATGATATGGAAGTACTCAGCCACGAAGGGGTTCTCACCGCGGTATATCATGTCCTTCAGATTGCGGTTCAGGTATTCGGGGTACTGTGTATGTATTGCTGTAACCTCGTTGACAAGGCCCTCGATGAACACATCGACTCTGGGTAGTAGTCCGCGCTGTATGGCGTCGCTTAATACGAGCATTATCTCCTGGCCCCTACCAACGGCAAAAACAGGTATGAGGACTATTCCTTGTCTCTCAATAGTTCTCTTGATAATACTGATCAGTTCTTGCTCTGCCTCACGCCTATTTTGTTGCCTTGTAGCACCGTATGTTGACTCCATTATCAGGGTCTCTACACGAGGGAACTTATCGTTGGCTTTCTCAAGGAGTCTGGTGTTCGCATACTTGAAGTCACCCGTATAGACTATGTTGTGGAGGCCGCTCCCTATGTGTAGGTGGACAATAGCTGATCCGAGGATATGGCCAGCATTATACATTGTAACTTTTATATCAGGAGCTACATCGGTCACCTCATTATATCCCAGCGGTATGGTGTGAAGTATCATCGTCATGAGCTCTTTCTCACCGTACGGCAAGTATTTTCCTTCGCGTTGTGTCACCTCTATATAATCCTTAATCATGATTGCCATGAGCTCTCTCGTGGGCTTAGTAACATATACAGGGCCCCGATAACCATACTTGAACAAAAGCGGGACCAAGCCACAGTGATCTAGATGAGCATGAGTAATTATGACGGCGTCGAGCTCCGGTATTCTTATCTGGCTGATATCTATGAATGGATAAGCTCTGTTGGGATCTGATCCTGCGCCAACGTTTACACCGAGATCAAGGAGGACTCTACTCTCCCTAGTCTCGACGAGGATGGCTGATCTCCCAACCTCCATGAATCCTCCTAGCGCTGTTAATCTAACATAATTGTTCTTAAAGATCACGTCTCGATGTATTCTCTCGCCTATATACCTGAGAAACCTCAGCCTATAATCGCTCTGCTTCAACAGATTTGTCATGATGACGTTGAGGGTTTTCGACTCCAATGGAGACGCTCTGAAGACTTCGGGGCGCCAACCCGTCTCGGCTAGAATAAGATGATGGAGTACTGCCCCCTTACCTATAACCATTCCAGGTTTCTCGGCCTTGATCCATACTTCTCCCAGAGTTTTATCAAACACTATACTGTTAGGATCAATCCCGGCATCCTTAGGGACAAGCTCCAGTATTTTCTCCTTAGCCTCTTGCGGTGGTAGCCTAGCGTCGGGATGTACTCGTATGACTACTCTCTTCCTGACCTTCTTAGCGATATTCTTGACCAGATCTAGTTTATTGGCGATAGCTTTCCTGTTCTTAACATACAGGACTATCTCTGGCCCCTCAAACTCAATATTTGTCAACCCTATATCAGGCGGTAATTCTGCAAGGATCTGGCGGAGTAATGTAGTCCTGTCTCGATCTATTATTAATCTTTTCACACTCCAACACCATTATATCGTTGATCGAGTTAACGAGCTAGAACATTAGTATGTTAATTAACTAGAAAGCACGAGCACGTAACATCCGATTATTATCAATATGTGAGTATGGCTGTTTACTTAATATACCTTATTATATCAAAAGATTATATCCTGGAGAGAATCATTAAGAGCGTATCCTTATAGTTAGAGACTTACCACCTTCTTTCGGAAAAGTCTTGTTTCTTCCTCATATGTGTTCTTACCGATCACAACTACATCAACGCCTTCACCACTATAGCTATCCCTCTCGGTTGCAGCCTTAACAGCTCTGTATGCTAGTTCTTTCGCTTCTTCAAGACCCAGATCTTCCCGATAGCCTGACTCTAGAACGCCATATGCGACCGGCGAACCTGAGCCCGTGGCCATATATTTTTCTTCGCTGAGACTACCAAACAAGTCTACATAATAAAGATGAGGCATTGTATCATATCCACCTATGATAAGTTGAACTATGAACGGAGTCATCCTCAAGTACGCTTGGAGTATAAGGGAGATCTGTGAGGCGAGGCCCCTAATACTTATGGGTTTCCCCATCTCGAGGCTGTATTTACGCGATATGTATTTGGCTTGTTCAACAATATACTGTGCATCAGCTACGAGACCAGAAATAGTCATTGCTGCATGATCATCTATTTTTTGTATCTTTTTAACTCTGTTATGCGCAACCATAGTGCCCGCTGTAGCACGTTTATCAGCTGCTAGGACAACATAATCCCCTACAACAAGTCCAACTGTAGTCGTCTTAGACACGGTCTTACTAGTCATTAATACCCACCGTTATCAGGAGTAATGCCATGCACAAACTATCTAATTATCCTTATTTATAAATACACTTGTAGCCACCAATAATTTGTTTGTAATGGTGTATAGAAGTGAATAACGCTAAGCAACACAGGATTATCTTACCGAAACTTGTTGTCGTCGGAAACAATGTTGCATCTAGTATAACGCGTTATCTCGAGGAAATAGATGTCTCAACTGATGATCGCATAGCCTTGATAACAGGGCCTCACGTGTATGAGAAGATATCGCGTAAAATAGAGGAGCATCTTAAGGTTTCCGGCTTTAAGGTGAGCACATGGATTGTTGAGTCTCCCCATATATCCGTGGCTGAAAAAGTAGCGGTCGAGACAGGGGGGCGGGGTGTAACCATATACCTGGGCATTGGCGGTGGTAAATCTATAGATATAGCCAAGTATTCTGCGTCCAGGAATAATGGGTTACTGGTAAGTGTTCCAACAGCCGCTAGTCATGATGGGATAACATCTCCTTTTGCAAGTCTTAAGGGCAGGGATAAACCAACAAGTATGCCTGCTGTTACACCCACACTGATCCTCGCCGATATATCGATCATATCAAGAGCCCCTAGAAGACTAAATCTCAGCGGTGTAGGAGACCTCATAGGAAAGCTCACGGCTGTTAAGGACTGGCAATTAGCACATAGGCTTAAAGGAGAGTATTATGGCGAGTATGCCGCACAGCTAGCACTCCTATCGGCGAAACACGTGCTGAGATACCACGAGCTCATCGGAAGTGGTAACCCTGATGGTATTAGAATTCTTGTCGAAGCACTAATAAGTAGTGGTGTGGCGATGTGCATAGCTGGTTCGAGCAGGCCTGCAAGCGGTTCTGAACACTTGTTCAGTCATGCCCTAGACATACTTGTTCCGGGGAAGGCACTACATGGAGAACAAGTAGGAGTTGGGACAATTATGATGCTATACCTCTATGGCGATAAGCGATGGAAGAAGGTCAGGTCGGTAATGAGAACGATCGGCTTGCCCGTAACGGCGAGAGAACTGGGTATACCGGCTGAGATCATTGTTAAGGCTTTAACCATAGCACATCGTATTAGGCCGGAAAGATACACGATACTAGGTGAGAACGGCCTTACGCCAGAAGCGGCTTGGAGACTGGCTAAAGAAACAGGTGTTATAGAGTAAAGTGATACTATAGCTGCTCGGGCTAGATCTTCTCCTCCACAGCTTCTTCCTTAGTCCCCTCCGTCTCCTCTTCGGATTCCTTCTTCTCAATTCTTTCTTGTTTCTCTACCTTCTCTTCCTTCTGTCTCGTGAATACTTCCTGAAACACCACCTTATCTACATCATCTTTCAGCATATCGTAAATATCCGTGACAAGGAGTATCTTGGCATATTGTATATCTCTTCTAGCCATGTATTTCGTCGGGATCTCTATGACTACTTTCTTCTCCCCAGGATCATACTCTATCTTGAGCTCCTCCTCCGGTATTTGTAGATACCTCCTAGCAAGACCTTTGATCTTCTCCTCTGTTTTCTCGAGCTTTCTAACTATCTTGATCTTATAGACAAGAGTCTTACCTGCAAGTGGGTGGTTGAAGTCGATGATCACTCTGCCGCCGGTTACGCTTTTTACAACTCCTTTCTCGCCGCCGACCTCTACAACGTCTCCGACCTGAACCCTATATCCTCGCCTCCTAAACTCTCTTATACTTAACACCCTCACTTTGCTAGGATCTCTTTCACCGAATGCTTTTTCAGGTGGAACTTCTATCTCAGCTTCTCCACCCACGTCGAGCTCCTTGATCTTCTCCTCAACATACTTATTGAGCC
>JALSQP010000111.1 GCA_026985375.1 Desulfurococcales archaeon
AGGCCTATTATCCACCGGGGCACTTTGTTTGACGCTACAAGCACTACCATTAATACTAGCAATGATATTATGATGACGTTGTACATTATCATACTAATCTCCTATGATATGCTACTAAGTATCAATAGCAACACATTAGTCATCGGAGAACTATTACATGTAGAAAAGACTATTAAAAAAGATACGGGTAAGCCATTATTTTCTGCACTTAAAATAATTCTTCAGCGCATTCCAGTTTAGATACACATGTATTATTGCTAGTCCCGACGCCACGAAACCCGCGTATACGTGTATATAGTCTATAATCCAAGCCGGTATCCATGTGACTACACGATACAACACATTAGTTGTTCTCAAATACAGTACTACGCCTGAGACGAATACTAGTATAGCTGAGATTAACAGGCATATGGACACTATTCTCCTTATGTTGTACATGTTCATCATGTTCACCTTCTATGATTTATTCGCTCTTCTCTAAAACTAGGGTGCCACTAACAATTGTTTTCTCCGCCATGAGCCTACCGGAGCCAACTACTTTACAAACAGCTATGATTGTGTCACCAGGCTTAATTAGCCCAACCACCTCCGCATCTGTTAGCGTCTTATTGTTATGAACATCGAGCCATGTTCCCCTGACATATACTGGCTTATTCCCTACGACGATGTAGCGTGACTCAGTATTGACTGCAACAGCTTTCCCTGTAATGTTCGTATATGTCTCTTCTTCTGTAGATGCCTGTGTTGTAATAGGAATAATTATAGTGGTACTAGTATTGTCTGCTTGCTCCGCCGAAGTACAGAATTCCGCTACTACTCTCTCCATGGTTCCCTCAGGACATCCAGTACCATAGTAGTAGGTGACAGTTAGTATGCCAGGCGAGTTCACCTTTATAATCAGTATTCTCTCATATGTCTTGGGATCAACTAGTTTACCTCCATCATCGCTCACAACCTCTATTCCCCCAGAAACACTATATTCTACATGCCAGTCGGAATACGGACACGGCTGTGAGTGCTTAAAAATACACGTAGATCTTTACATTGATGGTTTCACCAGCTGGAACAATTGCTTTACCTGGCTCGACAACCAGTCTATCTGCACCCTGCTAAGACGCTAGCTGTGGCACAAGGATTTGTACACCCGATGGCTGAGACGTAGCTATTGTTGTCTGTATTTTTGCCTCATATAGTGCGTTGTCGATCACTCCGATTATTACGGGAAATAATGCTACAAACACAGCTATGACCACTGCCGCCGTTAATCCTTTGCCTAACCCCCTCATATTGAACATCTATTCATTTATTTCTCATATTATTATCAGCTAACAAGGTAAAAATAAAGATAATTAACGAGAGGTATTAACAAATTGTGAATAAGAGTTTATTATCTCTAACAGCTATTTCCAAAAAATCCAGCAGCACACTATTGTTCATGCTATCCTTACAGCAGTAGGGTATTTACCACCAAACGCTACGTCAACTATTACGAAGATCATTTCTCCAGGCGATATACTCTCCTTAGGGGGACTGAAAGAACCAGTATATATTTTTGGCCCAGCGTGACTATGTGAATAACGGATAGCCCAGTATTCATTTTAGCTTATAATCGTGTATGTTCATCTGACTACTAGTTAAAAACACTAATACCACTATCTTCATAGTCAGGGTTTAGCACATATGGACTCGACATATCAAATAATTGCTTTGCCTATGTGACCGTATTCTGCTATAAAATCGACCCAAATACTGTGTATCGTAAAGGTCTACCTCTACATCTAGGAGTTTTGTTAAAGAGAATTAAAGAGATCTATCCATTGACGAAGTATTACTAAATCGAGAAAAAGACGAAAGAAAATTATAAGGGCCCGGGCCGGGATTTGAACCCGGGACCTCCGGGTTTCTGCCTCCTCGTTTTCATCGGAGGCCACAGCCCGGCGCTCTAACCAGGCTGAGCTACCCGGGCCACCTTTGTAGACTGTTGCGCCGGGCTTACGTGGCCTAGGTTCTTCATCGCTTTCGCTCTCAGTCCGGGCCCTTCCTGGTCGATATCTACCATGTATGTGTCTTATATTGGTTTTCCCCTTGGTTTTAAGAAAACATATTTATTTAGGCGTTATTCTCCATTGTTCTAGGTAAGAAGGGGGCAGAAGCTGGTGTGGAGATATGCCAATAACTGATCCGGTTAAGCTAAGAATAGTTTACAATAGGATAATGAATAAGAAGATCTGCAGGAAATGTGGCGCGATAAATCCGCCCAACGCTACAAAATGTAGACGGTGTAAGAGCAAGAATCTCAGACCTAAGAGAAGCTTTAAGTTAAAGTAAGGTTTGATCTAATCGTTTCTGTTACCAAACCAATTCCTGCCTCCAGATTCCTCGTTATAACTAATTTAGTTTTGACATATGCCTTATGAGTCTGTCAGGACAATCGCTTATGATTGCATCAACTCCTAGTCTATACATTGTTTCTAGCTCCTTAGGATCGTTAATTGTCCAAGCATAGATCATGTATCCCTTATCCTTTAATTCGGTGACCAACCCGGGTGTAAGCCATGTGTATTTTATTGAGACACCATTTGCTGATGCATCAGAAACTATACGTGGAATATCTATTGGCCGTATACTGAGGCTGACCAACGATAAAACTCTGTTTAGCCTATCAGCTACATATTTCACTGCTCTATGATCCTCAGAAGAAATAGCAAGGCCCAATTCACGTAAATCAATACTAGAGAGAACATCAACGAGTTTCCGAGCAGTCCTTAGATCCTTAATGTCTAGCAAGAGCTCAATACTATATTTCTGTGCTAGTTCTAGTATTTCTTCAAATCCGATTTTCTTTAGCAATGGATCACGGTAGAAGAAGTGATAATCTATCCAAGCCATGATCCGTCCAGGAACACTTGGTCTCTTTATAGGGCTTGGTCCGTGTCTAAGAACAATCTTCCCACTACTCTCATCCAGAGTCAAGTCGACCTCAAAAGCCTTAACACCTGTTCTCAGATAATACCTTATTATTCTGACTGTATTTGCTCTATGTCCATAAATTTTCAAGACAAGCTCGCCTCTTTACATGATTTTGTGGTGTGCCTGATTAATGCTTAATAGTCTATCTAGCTCCCATAGAGTGCCCAAGACACACGAGGTCACTATACGTGTACGATATAGTTCCTCTCTAGCATTTAGTGTTAGCATCTTATCTCCTCGGGAAACCACTACAGCCATTGGTATATTCCCTCACCAGAGCTTTTCCGTTTTATGTATGTCTTCATTGGAGTCATTTTGTATATTTTCATCGCTATAATTCTCCTTGGTGGGAATATGGGCCTGATATATGTTTCAAAGTCACGGTAGTAAGCTATGGACGAGGAATATACACCATATACTCATCCAGAGAATGTTGAGAATATTTAGGAAAACCGAGGAAACGACACGGAAAGAAAAATCGAAGTAATAACGATATACGGAAAAGAACAACTATGAAAAACCATACAATCGTACAAAACCAACCTAGGGCGCACCTATAGCATTATGGAACACCGTAATGCGTTAACCGTGAAAAATAAAAACCCCAGCCTAGGAATATTATCGAAACCGGAATTGCCGCCGTAGTATAGCCCGGCCTAGTATGCGGGCCTGTCGAGCCCGTGACCCGGGTTCAAATCCCGGCGGCGGCGCTTTTTCTCACAAAATCTTCGCACAAAATATGGATTAGCTACAGAATTATCTTACATCGAAGAGATAAGCCAAATATAATATTACGTCCTTATAATTCTAAGTAATAGGATGTTTCAAGGTAAGCTCTATGAGGAGCCCAATATATTATTGTAGGAATTGCGGGTTTAAAGAAGAGCTGGGCAAGCACTATTATTGGAAATGCCCAAAATGTGGTGCCCCTCTGAACCTGATCTATGATATCGAGTGGAGGCCGAAAGGCCATGGAATACTAAGATATAGATCCATGCTACCAGTACAGAATATTAAATATCTCGGTGAAGGGGAAACTCCTTTAATTAAGAGGAACATTAAGGACAAAAGCTTCCTATTTAAACTCGAGTATCTGAATCCAGGTGGAAGCTTCAAAGATAGGGGAGCGTCGCTAACCCTATCCTATGCTTCTTCGCTGGGATACACAAGAGTAGTGGAAGATACAAGCGGTAACACAGGCATAGCGACAACACTTTATTCTCGAGTAAATAACATGCAAGCAGTCATTGTTATGCCTCAGTACGCACCAGAAGGTAAGAAGAACCTCATCAGACTCCTAGGGGGAAAGATCATAGAGACTCCGACTAGGCATGATGCGGCCAAAAAGGTTCTCGAGCTAATAGATGGGACAACCTGTTATGTAGCCCATACCTGGAACCCCTTGTTCTTCCATGCCAATAAAACTATAGCATACGAAGCATACGAAGCGGGGTTTAAACATGGAACCGTGGCTGTCCCTATTGGTAGTGGTTCGCTCTTGCTAGGTATATATAAGGGGTTCAAGGATCTAGTGGATCTAGGGCTTATCAACACCATGCCTAGAATTATAGGTGTCCAAGGCGCTTCATCGGCACCTATTTATGAATTGATCTATGGAAAACAGTATCGCGGCGACTCAAGCATTGCCGATGGCATTATGGTTCGTGATCCACCACGTAAACACGAAATAGCTGAGATCATAAAGAAATATGGGGATATCGTGGTAGTAGACAATGATGAAATAATATCTTCTCTAAAGGAGCTGATAAGAATGGGGTTTATTGTTGAACCGACAAGCGCCGCACCACTAGCTGGTATTCTTAAATATATTGAAGATAAAGGCGACGTAGAAGAACCTATATTATTACCACTCACGGGCTCGGGCTTGAAAATGATAGATTATCTTTACTCGCTACTAAAGAAACAATGAAGAGAGCTAGGGATCGTAATAAACAGGTTTATCTAGAGCTAAAAGCCCTGTTTTCCTCTTCATTTCAATCCTATAGACAACATACTTATCATCAGGACTGAATCGATGCGGGTGTGGCACATATAGTTCTCCGCTACAGTACGGACACCTATCATGTCGGAGCGTATATCTGCCGCATCTAGAACATCTACGCATTAGCCACTTCAACGCTTCTCACGCTCGAAGCTAATTTCAACACCTAGCTTCTTAGCGAGTTTTTCGGCTTTCTTCAATGCATTGCCCAGTATTCTCTCGGCAGACTTATAGTCTGGAGCAGTTATTTCTAGTACGTACCTCGGCGAACCAAGTAGATAAATACGTCCCTTAACCCTCTGTTCCTCATCAACAATGTTTTCTTCAATGGTTTTGAGAACCTCTTTTATTCTCTCTATACCATCAGGTTTTAAACACCTCAGCGTTAGGATCCCGCGTATTCTAACCATTTTAACCTTGACGTGGCGGAGTGCCTCGTTATAGAGTGGCTCTATCCATTCCTCTGGTATACCTGCTTCTCGTAATGCGTCGGGTCCGCGGAGCACTGCTTCTTCAAGGCCATAGAGCGGGTCACCATAATAGTCTTCGAGTTTCCATACAACCTCCTTGTATGCTTCTTCTATTGATTTACCGATCTTTTCAGATACTAGCTCAATCATTTTTGAAGCTTTTAGATAGCGTTTCCACCATAGCATCTTCCGCCTTCTCTCATTGTCCGGGACTTTTTTAAGGGATACATCAACTGTTTTTCTTCGTCTGTTAACACGAATGACCTTAACAACGATCTTCTGGTTTTCGCGGATTACATCTCTTATGTTTCTAACCCATCTAGATGCTACTTCGCTCCAAGGAAGATACGCTTCCATATCATTGTACTCGTCGAGGGTAACGTATGCACCATAATCGAAGATCTTCTTAACTGTCGCTACAACGTATTCTCCTACGCGGGGTAATTCCTTTCTCGGTATAGGCACAGCCGTTCACCCAATAATTGCTCTTTTTTACCGATACACTCTCATGTAGTGAAAAATTATGGAAGCTCAGCCTTATATACTGCTACCATATATGATACCTGAAACGATCTAAATCCTGCCGTGATATTGTATAGCGGTTCAATGAATGCCTTTTCCAATTTGAAGAACTTTAGACCGGGTATATTAGTTATGGGCTGTTCCGATAATACACCGTTTATTGGCTGGTATCCTAGCGCTTTTATTGCATTGAGTATAAGCCGGACAACCATTGTCTGCTCAGTGACATTATTCCAAGCCAATGGCACCTCAAATACAGATCTTACACGATATGTGTCGAGATAGAATGCAAGTGTTTTACCTATCCCTGAAATATATGTTGGTATTCGTGCAATATCACCTACTGGCTGATAATAGAGTGTTTGTTCGCCAGTAGTTGTTCTTGGGCCTGGAATTACGCGTCCTATATACGCTAGTTTAAGGCTTGAAGCACCCATAGTTTTCTCGATGCTAAGGGCTTCGGCAACTACTACGTATACGTTCACATCTTTCCTGTTCCCGATAATCTGTTTTATCAAGTTGATAGCCGTATATTCGTCGCTCATGAAGAACCATGAGATCAGTCTTTTGCCATAGAGTGTCCCATCAGGATCAGCAATTGTATAGGCGTTACTAATATATCCAACAACCCAGTAGCTATAGCCCCAGTAACATATGATCAGAGTATCGCCAGTAGTGTTTTCTTTGATAAAGTCTAAAGCTTGAATAAGAAGAGAGTCAGTAATCGTGGCATTTCCTATTAAGCTCTTAGTTAGATCACCATAATATATCCTTGGAGGCTCGTTTATCATCACATATGATGGCAAAGCACCAGCCACAACTGACCCCACTAATATCCATGAGATACCGATAATGTAGGCTGCCTTAACCCCGGCACTCTTGAGCCTCCCGGTATGACGAAGCGTAAACGACGCTATGATATAGAGGCTATAAGCTACGAGGGGAGCTATAGAAGCAACGGCGAATACAGGCATTGTATGATCGACAAAGCCGCCTAGCAATCCTATTATGAATCCTGCAAAGAGGGCATAAACGGTAAAACTGGCTTCAAGATTACCGAGAATACGACCACGTAATAATACTATGAAGGCCAACAAAGACAGTACTCCTGGAACGCCCAGATCAAGGGGTAGTTCGTAAGGCTTTATGAATGCTGGATAGTTAACGAGATTACCGTATTGGTTTACAACTAGTGATACTGCCACCGTAAGGGCCGCGCCAGCTACTATTCCTATTAGTCTCCATGAAACTCTGCTCAGCGAACCTGAAGCCGTGATTATTCGATACTCTATGAACGACACGATAGTCATTATTGCTAAGGCGGCGTAGGCAAGTACGTGATAGTATGTGATGAAATATGTTTGTGTAATAATGTTGAAGAGGGGTGGAATGATCAGCATAGAGACTGCCGGAACAAGATGAGCAGGCTTTATTCTACCAGCATATATTAGTAATGAGAGGAAACCCGCATAAACAAGTATCGCTATCCAGCCACCGCTCCATAATACCCATAGAAGCCCGCCTACTATAGAGCCGAGAATCATAATGATCTTGTTGTTATGCTTGATTCCAATGCCTATGACTAAGATAGCGATCAACCATAGAAATTGTAGTGTGTAGTCGCCATAGTTGTTGTATTTAAACCAATAGACAAAACTCGGCGTTGTAGCGAACAAGATAGTTGCTAGACCAGCAGTAATGCTGTTTCTGAACACATAGATCGATACCAGGAAAATCATCACTATGAATAAAGTACCAGCTATTAAGGTCCAATAGCCTGGAACCATGTTTATTGCCGCAACAATTCTATCGACAAGTATTGGTGAATAGAGCAGGTTTCTCGGGGAAACAAACCTTAGATGAGCATCAACCGTTAGATCTCCTCCCGAGCGAATATATTGGATCACGTGTTGATGAAACCATGCTATTACGCCATCCATGACACTCCATTTTGCACTGTCAAGAACGAAGCATGTGTAGAAATACCATACCAACGATATAACTAGTAGGATCACACCAGCTAATAACATCTTTTTATTCATTTCCAGCGTCACCACGTCCCTAGAACCAATATTAAGAAGCATTACGGCCGTGCAAAATAAATTTGTTTATTTACTAGAAAAAGCCAATAGAGTCTGTTAGGTTGACGATTACTAATACATGGTTGCATAATGGGTGGAGAATATGCCTAGGATAAAGAGGGAGCATCTAAGCTATATCTTAGAGTTTGATTATGTTATCGAGAAAAGCTCGAAACTAGTACTTGCATTATTTGGCCTCATGATTATAGCAATCGTTCCAGGATGGGTACGTGCACTTACGGTGTATTTTGAGAATTATGGTTTAACCAGTATACAGGTAATTGGAGTCCCCCTAGTCGTTACGGTCGTTATGCTATTAAGCCTATTCATCGCATTTGTAATACCACATTTTGAGCCCAGCCTGCAACCTAAGGGGTTCAGATCTTTGAAGGAGACTGGGGTTACACGCATATATCTAACATTAATTGTCGGCCTGCTAGGTCTAACAATACTGTCGATCTTATTGTTATACTACTACATGGTCATCTAAAAACTATACAAGCTATAGTAAATGATTAAATATAGGTTGTTTCATGGGTTCGGCTACTCCAAGAATATACAGACCTAACGCTT